>CAIXHI010000201.1 GCA_903919215.1 uncultured Acidimicrobiaceae bacterium | reverse complement strand
CTGGCCGCGCACTGGAGCGGCATTGCGATCTGGGCACTCGGCTACGAGACCTCCGACGTGTACAGCGCGCTCGCCACGGTCTCCGCCCAGCGGCCGAACACCACACCGCCGATCACTATCGACACTCCGGTCACGTTCACCTCGCCGACACCCACTGGCGCGACCACCACCATCACCGGCATCGCCTACCACGGTGAGTTCGACCTGCCGGTGCCCGTGCGGATCACCGTCACGCGACAATCCAACGGCGACACGGCCACGGTCACCAAGCTGGCCCGCGAGAGTCGCAGCGGCCTTCCCGCCGGTACCGGCCCGTTTCACGGGTTCACCCAGTCGTGGTTCCTCGCGGCCGACACCTACACGTTGTGCGTGACGCAGCTCGGCTGGGGCGGCACCACGCTGCAGAGCGACTGCAGCAAGACGTTCACCGTCACCGGCAGCGCCTGACGCTGTTCCGCTTCCCCGGGAACGGGCCTCGCCGAATACGCTGGAGGCGCACATTGGCCCGAACACGTAAAGAGGTCCCCCATGTCTGGTTCGTACATCGTCTCTGGAGCCCGCACCCCGATCGGCAAGATGAGCGGCGCCCTCGCCTCGTTCAGCGCAGCCGACCTCGGTGGGTTTGCGATCAAGGCTGCCCTCGAGCGCGCTGGTGTGGCGCCTGAAGAGGTCGAGCACGTGATCATGGGCCAGGTACTCATGGCCGGTCAGGGTCAGGTGCCCGCCCGCCAGGCCGCCGTCAGCGCGGGTATCCCGCTGAGCGTTCCGGCAATCAACATCAACAAAGTGTGTCTCAGCGGCCTCAACGCGATCTACCTCGCCAACCAGATGATCCAGGCCGGTGAGGCCGACATCGTCATCGCCGGTGGCATGGAAAGCATGACCAACGCGCCGTACATCGCGGCCGGCGCCCGCGGTGGTTTCCGCTACGGCAACACCGAACTCGCCGACGCGATCATCAAGGACGGTCTGTTCTGCGCATTCGAGTCCGTGCTCATGGGCACTGGCACCGAGCGCTACAACGCCGGCGCCATCAGCCGCGACCAGCAGGACGAGACGGCGATGAAGAGCAACCTCCGCGCCGCTGCAGCCATCGCCGCCGGAAAGTTCGCCGACGAGATCGTGCCCGTCGCCATCCCGCAACGCAAGGGCGATCCGGTGCTCGTCACCACCGACGAGGGCGTGCGCGCCAACACCACGATGGAGTCGTTGGGCAGCTTGAAGCCTGCCTTCACCAAGGACGGCACGATCACCGCGGCCAACGCGTCGCAGATCAGCGATGGCGGCTCGGCGATGGTGATCATGAGCGAGCGGGCAGTGAACGCTCGCGGTGTCACCCCGCTCGGTCAGTTCGTGTCGTACGGCATGGTCGCCGGCCCGGACAGCACCAACCTGCTGCACCAGCCCAGCAACGCGATCAACAAGGCACTCTCACGCGCCAACCTGAAGGTCAGCGACCTGTCGCTGTTCGAGCTGAACGAGGCCTTCGCCGCGGTCGGCATCGCCTCGATGGCGGATCTGGGGATCACCGACGAGATCACCAACGTCAATGGTGGCGCGATCGCCCTCGGTCACCCGATCGGCATGAGCGGTAACCGCGTGGCCCTCACCCTGCTGCACGAACTGCGTCGCCGTGGCGGCGGAATGGGTGCTGCCGCCCTGTGCGGTGGCGGCGGCCAGGGCGATGCCCTGATCCTGCGCACCGTCTGAGGCGGCCCGGGCATCAGCCCGATTGTTACGATGCTTGACATATTTGCGCACTTGTTGTAACGTAACCGCAACATACAACGTCGTAGTTCGCCTCCGTGACCGACGGCGTTGTACACGATCTGGGGTACCACCTCTGGAGCTGGCCCGTCCGCCCGCTACCAGGTCCAGGAGTGGTACCCCAGTTACGTTTTCCCACCCGAGTGGGTGGTGACACCCGGGGTGTCACGTGGCACTCGGGTGCGCACGTGGCACTCGCACCGGGGCCCAGGCACTCGCACCGGGGCCGAGGCACTCGCACCGGGGCCGAGGCACTCGCACCGGGGCCGAGGCACTCGCACCGGGGCCGAGGCACTCGCACTGGTCAGGTGGTGATGTCGCGGCGGCCTTCGAGGGCCCGCCCGAGCGTGAGCTCATCGGCGTACTCGAGGTCGCCGCCCACAGGCAAACCGCTGGCGATGCGGGTGACCTTCACACCGAACGGCTTCATCATCCGCGCGATGTACATCGCGGTGACCTCGCCCTCGGTGTTGGGGTTGGTGCACAAGATGACTTCCTGCACCTGCTCGGGTTCGATGCGAGCGAACAGTTCTTTTACCTTCAGCTGCTCGGGTCCGATGCCCTCCAGCGGGTTCATCGCCCCCAACAGCACGTGGTAGCGACCTCGGAACTCACCGGTCTTCTCCACGGCAACGATGTCGCGGCTCTCCTCCACCACGCAGATGATGCTGCTGTCGCGGCGATCATCGAGGCAGATCGGGCACAGCTCTTGTTCGGCGACGTTCCAGCAACGTGCGCAGAACCGCACCCTGGCCTTGGCGTCGGTGATCGCCATGGCGAGACGGGCGACATCCTCGGCCGGAATCTTCAGCAGGTGGAAGGCGATGCGCTGCGCCGACTTCGGCCCGACCCCCGGCAGGCGGCCGAGTTCATCGATGAGCGTTTGGACAGGGGGTGTGTAGACGCCAGCCATCGGTCACTCGTCGACGAGCTGTGAGCCGGGGAATGCTGATGTGAGCCGATCGAGCGGGGAGACGACCGCCTCGGCAGGTACGTCGACGAGATCGTCGAGGTCGACGTCGTCATCCTCCGGAGGTGGCGCAGGCGTCGCCAGCCGCGTGACCGGTGCGCCGCTGACACCGGCCGCAGGTGTGGGCGCCGGAGCAGGATCGTCGGAGCCGAAATCGTCGAACGCCGCCGCACCATCGACGACCACCACGACCTTCACCGGCACTCCGACGGCCTTGGCGACCGCTGCCTCGATCTCCGCGAGGTGCTGCAGGCACTTGGCGCGATGGGCGTCGTTGGGCGCAGCCACAGCCAGCGCACCCTCGCGGGCGCCCAGCAGTTTGGTGGCCGAGTAGATGGCACGGGCCAACGACTTCATCGTCGGCATGATCTCGCTACCCCACACCTGCGCCGCACGAGTGGCGGCATCAGCGAGGTCGGGAGCGCCAGCAGGGGTGACGGCAGCCGGCACGGGAGCTGACACCGGAGCCGCCATGACCGGCGTCTCGGTGGTCGCAGACCTCTGCTCCTCGGTGTCGTCAGCACCATGCTGCGCGGCCTTCGGCACCGGCACCTCACGCGGTGCCCCAGGCGGCGCCTCGGGCGGCGGCGGGTTCGGGTCGCGGCGGGCACGTCCTCCAAGCGCCGCACGACCGGTGACCGGATCGATCGGGACGGTACGTGCAGGTGCCGCGGCAGCTCCCCCCGCAGCCACTTGATGCTCGAGCCGTTCCAAGCGATCGAGCAGTACCGACATGTCGTTACTGGACGCCTGGTGCGTCAGCTGCACCAATGCCACTTCCAACAGCAGACGCGGATCCGGAGCATGACGCATCTCGACCAGCATCTCGCCCAAGCGCTCCATTGCCCGCACCGTGGCCGGCGCACCCATGCGCGTGGCGAGGTCGCTGACCTCCTGGGCACGCTGTGTGGGTAACTGCACCAACTCGGGGGCCATCAGCGACAAGAAGCAATCGCGCAAGTGGCGCACGATGTCGTCGGTGAGCGTTCGCGGATCGCGACCCTGTTGGATCGCTTGTGCAACGACGGTGAGCGCACGACCCGGGTCGTGCTCGATGAACGCCTCGATGAACTCATCGAGTGGAGTGGAGAGCAGCGGCTCACCGCCACCCGACGACACCAGCTCCAGCGCTGACACGGTGTCGCGCGCCGAGCCTCCACCCTGACGGAGCACCGACTGCAGTGCCTCGTTGCTGAGGTCGATACCCGCATCGCCAGCCAGCCAGCGGATGTGATCCTCCATCACGTCCATCGGCAGCAGGTGAAACTGCAGGTGCTGCGTGCGGCTGCGGATGGTCTCGCTGACCTTCTGCGGGTCGGTGGTGGCCAGCACGAACACCACGTGTGCCGGCGGTTCCTCCAGCGTCTTCAACAGCGCAGCCTCGGCGCCCTTGGTGAGCATGTGCACTTCGTCGAGGATGTAGACACGGTGCCGTCCGGGGGTGCCCAGCGACGCCTTGTCGATGATGTCGCGCATCGCGTCGACACCGTTGTTGCTGGCCGCGTCGAGTTCGTGCACATCGAAACTGGTGCCACGCTCGACGGCCAGACACGAGTCGCATTCACAACATGGCTCGCCATCCTGTGGGTTCTCGCAGTTGAGCACCTTCGCCAGAATGCGAGCCGATGTGGTCTTGCCCGTGCCACGTGGGCCGGAAAACAGATACGCCTGACCCTCGCGGTGGTTGATCACCGCGTTGCGCAACGCGCGCACGACATGTTCCTGGCCCTTCACCTCGCTGAAGCGGCGGGGTCGGTAGCGGCGGTAGAGCGACTGGGTGGCCATCGCTGCGACTCTATCCAGGGGGTGAGACGCGCGGGAGCGAGATCACACTCGCGGACCCGGATGACACAAAGCGGCGTGTACCAGGACGGACTTGGCTAGCGTTGGTGCGATTCCATGAACGCAACCCGGCACGCCGCCCGCCCAGCCCTCGGCTGGCTCTTCACCCTCACCCTCATCGGGCTGGTCGGGTCTCTCTGGGCACCTACCGCGTATGCGGCCGACAACGCGCTCGTTTCCAGCACGCCGCTGTCCGGTGGCACCATCGACACCTCGCCGACCGAGATCGCGCTGAAGTTCAGCGCCGCCGTCGGAGCAACCAACACGGTCACCATGACGTGCAACGGTGGCACCATCGTCGCCCTCGGCAATCCGGTGGTGCTGCAGGACGGTGTGTCGCTGCAGGTCTCGTTGCTGTCCGCTGCGCCGAAGGGTTCGTGCACCGTCGCCTGGTCGGTCACCGACGCCGACCTGCAGCCGAACGGCAGTGGAGCCTTCACGTTCAAGATCGCCAACGATCCCGTCCCGCCCACCACGTCGACGCTCTCGATCGACCAGCAGCTCGGTGAGACCACCGTGGCCGGCCAGACCGCAACCACCAAGCCGCCCAGTTCCAGCAACTCCAGCAACTCCGGCACCACCGTCGCCGCACAGGGCGACACCAGCAAGGGCCCCTTGGCGCTGTTCCGCTTGGTCAGCAACATGAGCCTCGCCGTGCTGTTCGGTGCACTCATCGTCATCGCCATCGCGTGGCCGGAAGGTGTCGAGTACATCATCACGGTTCGCTTCCTGCGCACGATCTGGATGATCGCGGCCGGGTCCACGTTCCTCTTCGCTGGCGCCCTGGCCTCCAACCTCACCGGTAAGGGGCTCGGCACCACGATGCTGCCCACCGGATGGGGTGATCTGCTGGACAGCACACCGGGCAAGGCGGCGCTGTTGCGCTTCGTGTTCGTCCTTGGCTCCGCATATGTGGTCGCCCGACCCGAACGGGCCATCGATCCTGGTTCACAGATCCCTGCCCTGGTACCCGCCGGCATCGCAGTAGCCACGATGGGGTTCAGCCGCGAGGAGTTCGGTCTGATCGACTTCGGGGTCGGCACAGTGCACGCACTGGCGATGGCCGCATGGTTCGGCGGTCTCGTGCTGCTCACTCGTGTGGTGCTCGCCGGCCCGGGCGAGGAAGACCTCGTTCACGCGGTTCGCGGGTTTTCGCGTATCTCCACACCGGCGCTCTGGGCCACCGTCGGCACGGGCGCGATCCAGTTGTTCCGTCTCGACCGGGGTGCACTCACCACCAGCCACGGCGTCGTCGTCATCCTGAAGACCCTGTTCGTGTCGCTGATGGTGTTCGTCGGTGTTGCTGCGCGGCAGTTCATCAACCAACGCGTCTCACGCGTCGATGTGATGTCCGCCCCATTGGCCACCCGCCTGCGACGCGCGCTTGGCATCGAAGCGGCCATCGGTGTCGTGGTGATGGCGCTTACCGCCGGGTTGCTCACCCTCACCCCGTCCGGACTGGGAGCAGCATCCCTTGCCCCGCTCGATCTCGGCACGGTGCACAAGTACTCGAATCCGGCGCTGGGCATCGACGTCACCGTGGCCTTCAGCGAGAAAGTCGGCAACAACGATGTGCGCATCGAAGTGCTCACCGCCCCGGCCAGCGGCATCACCGGTCTCGCCGTCGACTTCCTGCCACCCGCCGATACCAACGTGTCCGGTATGTCGATCAACTACATCCCGCTGACGGGCCCAGGCGCAGCGGTGCTGCGCAAGTCGAGCGGGTTCAACCTGGCCGTCTCCGGTTCGTGGACGATCCGCGTACGTCTCGGTTCGCAGGAGATCGCCTCCGATGTCGTGGTGGTCGCCAGCACTGGTTCCTCGAACGAGACAGTGCCCTCTGTGACGGCGTCGCTCGCGCCGTCAGGTACCTGACACCAACCGCCTGAACGGCACGGGCGCGGCGACCTCCAACTGGTCGTAGGTGCACGAGATCGGCGCACGGTCGGGCCGCCAGCGCAGCAACTGCGAGCCGTGCCGGAAGCGGCCCTCCTGCAACTGCCCGAAGGTGACCTCGGCGACCAGTTCGATGCGCAACGGCACCCAACTGAGGTCCTTGCCCACATTCCACCGACTCCCTCCGCCAGACATTCGCTGACCGGCATCCATCACCGAAGCGCCGAGCATGAGGGGCGCCAACTCGGCCAGCAGCTCGACTCGGCGCTTGGCGGTGAACGAGGCCGCAACACCAACATGGTGCAGCGTGCCCGAGGCGTCGTACAGCCCGAGCAGCAGCGAGCCGACGCCTTGGCCGTCCTTGTGCACCCGGTAGCCGGCGATCACGCAGTCGGCCGTGCGGCGGTGCTTCACCTTCACCAGCGTGCGCTTGTCGGGTGTGTACGGGTCGCTCAGTCGTTTGGCGATGATGCCGTCGAGACCGGCGCCCTCGAACTCGCGAAACCATTGCGCCGCCACCCCTCGATCGGTTGTGGACGGGCACAGGTACACAGGTGATGCTGCCGCAGCGAACTGCTGCTCGAGCAGCGCGTGCCGCGCCGCGAGCGGTTCGTCGAGTAGCGACCGATCGCCGAGCGCCAACAGGTCGAAGGCCACGAACGAGGCCGGCGTCTCGTCCGCCAACCGACGCACGCGCGACTCGGCGGGGTGGATGCGTTGCAGCAACGCGTCGAAGTCGAGTCCACGATCGTCGGCGGACGGCAGCACGATCTCGCCGTCGACCACACATCGCTGTGGAAGCGACGACGCGAGCGGCTCGAGCAACTCTGGGAAGTAGCGGGTGAACGGTCGTTCGTTGCGGCTGACAAGTTCCAGCGAGTCGCCGTCGCGGAACACGATGCAGCGGAACCCGTCCCACTTGGGTTCGTACAACCAGCCCTCACCGGAGGGAATGTCATCGGCCAGTTTGGCCAACATCGGTGCGATCGGTGGCTGCAGCACCCGCCCATCATTGCCCGGGTGCCAGAGCAGAGGGCGGCATCGCGTGTGGAGGCGCGGGGGTTCGCCCATTAGGGTTGTCCGACGTGACCACAGACCCTATGGCCGACAAGCTCCGCGACCTGCAGGAACGACGTGAGCAAGCATTCCACGCCGGTTCTCCCCGTTCAGTAGAGCGCCAACACGAGAAGGGCAAGTTGCTCGCTCGTGAGCGCATCGACGTGCTGCTCGACCCAGGCAGCTTCCAAGAACTCGACCTGCTCGCCCGCCACCGCGCCCATGCGTCCGGCCTGGAAGAGCACCCCTACACCGACGGTGTGATCACCGGTTGGGGCACCATCGATGGCCGCAAGGTGTTCGTCTTCAGCCAGGACTTCACCGTGTTCGGTGGCGCCCTCGGCGAAGTGTTCGCCGAGAAGATCCACAAGCTGATGGACCTCGCGCTCAAGGTGGGCGCCCCGGTCATCGGCCTCAACGACGGCGCCGGCGCCCGCATCCAAGAGGGTGTGGTCAGCCTGGCCAGCTACGGCGGCATCTTCCACCGCAACGTGCTCAGCAGCGGCGTCATCCCGCAGATCTCCGTCATCCTCGGGCCCTGCGCCGGCGGCGCGGTGTACAGCCCGGCAATGACCGACTTCATCTTCATGGTGCGCGAGACCAGCCACATGTTCATCACCGGTCCTGACGTGGTGAAGACCGTCACCGGCGAGGAAGTCACGCTCGAGGAACTCGGCGGTGCGATGAGTCACGCCAGCAAGAGCGGTGTCGCTACCTTCGTCAGCAACGACGAGAAGTCGTGTCTCGAGGATGTGCGCTTCCTGTTCGGCTTCCTCCCCAGCAACAACCTGGAAGAGGCACCGGCCACCGAGTCCGAGGACGACCCCGACCGTTTGTGCGAGAACCTGCGCACCATCCTGCCGGCCTCGTCGAACCAGCCGTACGACATGAAGAAGGTCATCAAGGAAGTCGTCGACGACGGCGAGTTCTTCGAGTACTTCCCGCACTGGGCGAAGAGCATCGTCTGCGGTTTCAGCCGCGTCGAAGGCCGCTCCGTCGGCGTCGTCGGCAACCAGCCGATGATCCTCGCCGGTGTGCTCGACATCGAGTCGGCCGAGAAGGCCGCCCGCTTCGTGCGCACGTGCGACGCGTTCAACATCCCGTTGCTCACGTTCGTCGACGTGCCCGGCTTCCTGCCCGGTGTCGACCAGGAGTACGGCGGCATCATCCGCCACGGCGCCAAGCTGCTGTACGCCTACTGCGAGGCCACCGTGCCGCGCATCCAGATCATCACCCGCAAGGCCTATGGCGGTGCGTACGTGGTCATGAACAGCAAATCCATCGGTGCCGACCTGGCCTACGCCTGGCCCACCGCCGAGCTCGCCGTGATGGGCCCGCAGGGTGCGGTCGAGATCGTGTATCGCCGCGAGCTGCAGCAGGCCGCCGACCCCGTCGCCCGCCGTGCCGAGCTGGTGGCCGAGTACACCGAGAAGTACGCCAACCCGTACAACGCCGCCGAGCGCGGCTACATCGACGACGT
>CAIXHI010000200.1 GCA_903919215.1 uncultured Acidimicrobiaceae bacterium | reverse complement strand
TTCATCGCGATGGCGAGCGTTTCGTGCGCTTCCATGCTGATGCTGCCGTAGCTCATCGCACCGGTGCTGAAGCGCTTGACGATCTCGCTGACCGGCTCGACCTCCTCGATTGGAACCCGAGCACGTACCCCCTTCCTTCAACTCGAACAGGCCGCGCAGCGTGGCCGCCTGCTTCGACAGACCGTCGACCATCCCGGTGTACTGCTGGAACACGTCGTAGCGCTTGCTGCGCGTACCGTGCTGCAGTTTGTAGACGGTCTCCGGGTTGAACAGGTGGATCTCGCCCTCACGCCGCCACTGGTACTCGCCGCCCAGTTCGAGCTTGCGATGGGCGCGCTCAGCAGGACGCTTCGGGTGGGCCGCGGCGTGCCGTGCGGCCACCTCGGCAGCGACCTCATCGAGACCGATACCACCGAGGCGGCTGACGGTGCCGGTGAAGTACTCATCAACGAGATCCCGACCGAGGCCGATCGCTTCGAAGATCTGCGCACCGGTGTAGCTGGCGACGGTGCTGACGCCCATCTTGCTCATCACCTTCAGCACACCCTTGCCAGCACCCTTGATGTACTGCTTCTGTGCCTTGTGTGGGTCGAGCGCACCGAGACCGTGCAGATCCTCGGCAACCATGTCCTCGATGCTCTCGAACGCGAGGTAGGGGTTGATTGCGCCGGCGCCGTAGCCGACGAGCAGTGCCATGTGGTGCACCTCGCGTGCGTCGCCGCACTCGACGACGAGGCCCACCTTGGTGCGCTGCTTCTCGCGGATGAGGTGGTGGTGCACCGCTGCCGTCAGCAGCAGACTGGGGATCGGAGCGTAGACCTCGTCGCTGTTGCGGTCGCTGAGCACGATAATGCGCGCGCCATCGGCGATCGCGTGGCTGACCTCGCTGCGCACTGCATCGAGCGCACGCTTGAGCGCCAGGCCACCACCGGCGACACGGTAGAGACCGCTGATGACCACGGCACCGAGTTCGGGGTACCCGCCCTTCCCATCAGCGTTGGCATCATTGATGTGGATGATCTTGGCCAGATCGTCGTTGTCGATGACCGGGAACGGCAGCACGAGTTGACGACAACTCTCCGGACCGGGGGCCAGCAGGTTGGCCTCGGGACCGACGGTCGAACCTACGGAGGTGACGACCTCTTCACGGATCGCGTCGAGCGGCGGGTTGGTGACCTGCGCGAACAACTGCTGGAAGTAATCGAACAGCAGCCGCGGGCGCTGGCTGAGCACGGCGATCGGAGTGTCCGTGCCCATCGAGCCGAGCGGTTCGCCGCCAGACTTGGCCATCGGGGCGAGGATGATCTTCAGCTCTTCGTGCGTGTAGCCGAACACCTGCTGGCGCCGCAGCACGCTCTGGTGGCTGAACACAATGTGCTCACGGTCGGGCAGTTCGTCCAGTTCGACAAGACCTGCGTCGAGCCACTGCTGGTAGGGCTGTGCCTGCGCCAGGTCACGCTTGATCTCGTCGTCCTCGACGATGCGACCCTGCGCGGTGTCGATCAGGAACATGCGGCCGGGCTGCAGACGCCCCTTACGCACCACGGTGCTCTGGTCGATGTCGAGGACACCCACTTCGCTGGCCAGCACCACCATGTCGTCGTCGGTGACCCAATAGCGGCTGGGGCGCAAACCGTTGCGGTCGAGCACGGCACCGATCAGCGTTCCGTCGGTGAAACACACGCTGGCGGGACCGTCCCACGGCTCCATCAGCGATGAGTGGAAACGGTAGAACGCGCGCGTCTCGGCGTCCATCGTGTCGTGGTTCTCCCACGCCTCGGGGAACATCATCAGCACCGCGTGCGGCAGGCTGCGGCCGCCGAGGTGCAACAACTCCAGCACCTCGTCGAAGCTCGCCGAGTCGCTGCCACCGTTGGCCACGATCGGAAACGCGCGCTCGAGGCCGGGAATCAGGTCGCTGGCCAACAGGCTCTCACGCGTGCGCATCCAGTTGCGGTTGCCCTGCACGGTGTTGATCTCGCCGTTGTGGGCGATGTAGCGGTACGGGTGCGCCAGCGGCCAACTCGGGAACGTGTTGGTACTGAAGCGACTGTGCACCAGCGCAAGTGCCGACTCGACCCGCTCGTCGGCGAGGTCGGGGAAGAACGCCGCCAACTGAGGCGTGGTGAACATGCCCTTGTAGATCAGCGTGCGAGAGCCCAGTGAGGGGAAGTACGTGCGCAGTTCGGCGGGCAGTTCGTGCTCGATGCGCTTGCGGGCCACGAACACCTTGCGATCGAGGTCGATACCTGCGGCACCATCTGGCGCGGTGAGGAACAGTTGCTGGAAGCTGGGCATGACCGCCTTGGCGGTGGCACCGAGCGTTGACGGGTCGGTGGGCACGAAGCGCCAGCCGAGCAGCGACAGTCCTTCCTCGGCCACAATCCGTTCGATCGCCCGTTGCGCGGCGACTGCGTCGGCAGGGTCGGCGGGAAGGAACGCCAGGCCAACGGCGTACTCGCCCTTGGCCGGCAGGGGGAAGCCGGCGACCTCACGCAGGAAGCGATCGGGCACCTGGATCAGCACACCGGCGCCGTCACCGGAGTCGGCCTCGGCGCCAGTGGCGCCGCGGTGCTCCATGTTGCAGAGCGCGCCGATTCCCTTGGCAACGATGTCGTGGCTGGCGACGCCCTTGATGTTGGCAACGAACGAGACGCCACAGGCGTCGTGTTCAAAACGGGGGTCGTAGAGACCGGTGGACGCGGGCGGGCCCGCGGGGTATTGAGGATGCATCGAGTTCTGCTCCACGAGTCGGTGGTGACACAAGGGTCGGATGAACGGCTGTGGCGCACGGGACGACGCTGGCCCGAACGGTTGCGCCCATGCTACGAGTTGGTGCACAGATCGCGCCAGGCGATTCCCCGGTGCCACCACTACCAGGGTCCTACACTTCCGTGCGTGCCCGATCTGCCCCGCGAGATCCGCGACATCGCGGAGTTGCCACAGAAGCTCACCCAGTCGTTCACCCATCGAATGGAGGAGCTCGAAGACTCGCGCCGCCTCGGCACCCCGGTGGCCGCCACCCGCCGCTTCTTCGAGATCGAGGGTTTCGACCTCAGCGGGCTGCTGGCGTTGGAACTGTTCACCACTGTGATCCCGTTGATGTTGTTGGGGTTCGGCTGGGCCAGCCACTTCAGCAGCCAACTCAGCTTCGGTGACACGCTCATCAGACAACTCGAACTCACCGGCGCCGCTGCCGAACAGGTGCGCAACCTGTGCGGCAGCGGCTCCAGCCTGCGCAGCACCTGGACCGTCTTCGGGTTGGGCAGCTTCCTGATCTGGGGCATTCCCATGTCGTCGCAGGTCGCCAAGACGTTCGGACGCGCCTTCCGACGCGAGCGCTACCCGTTCTGGGGCGAGGCATGGCGCGGTGCCGTCTGGTTCTGCCTGTTCCTCGTGACGCAAGCGCTCACCGTCAAGATCAGCGTCGGCCATCCGGGCACCTTCTGGGACGTCGTGGCCAACATCCTCGGGCTGTTGCCCTCGTTCATCCTCTGGTCGGTGACGCCGGCGATCCTCGTGCGCGACGACTTCCACTCGTTCAGCCGGTCGAGCTGGCCGTACCTGATGTGGTGCGGGTTGGCCGGCGTGGTGCTCGACACCGTGGGGGTGCGGATGCTCATCCGCTTCCTTATCCCTGCCCTGCTCCACGGCTGGGTGGACTTCGGCCCGATCGGCGTCGCCATGGCATTGATGACGTTCTGCACCGTGGTGGCCGCACTCTGGGTTGTGACGGCCTGCGTCTCCGCTGTGCTGTGGGAGCACCGCACACCCACCGACGTCGTTATGGGGAAGCCGGCTGAGTGACCGCAGCGAGGGCGCTTCGCTACGGTCGCACCCGCACGTCGTCGGCCAACATTCTGGGCAGGGTGAGTTCCGGAATCCGGGACGATTCCTGCCCAGACACCGGGTTGGGACGAATCCTGCCCAGAAACCGGGCGCGTCCGCTGCTCAGCTGGGTTCGCGAACGCTCCAGCCGCGGCTGAGGAGCTCATCGGCCAGCAGTTGCGCGGGGATACCCTTCAACACGGTCGCTTGACCGGCAAGGATCTTGTCGGCGACGGCATCGGCAGCGCTGTCCGGCGCGGTGTGCTTCGAGTACGCCTCGTCGACCGACGGAGCCTCACCGTTGACCAGCTGGTCGATCAGCTCCGATGCCTCCGACTTGGAGAACTTGCCGTTCGACTGTCGCTGAGTGAGACCCAACGGGTGACGAGCCTCGCGGAACGAGGCGTACCCGGCCTTGTCGAGCAGCGCCTCGAGGTACTGCACCTGCTTCGCCGATGCGGGCGGACCGGACGCGCCGAGGGCCATCAGTTGCCCAGCTCGCCGGCGCGGTAATGCGCCCGACACAGCAACTCGTAGCGCACGACATCGCCGAACAACGGCTGGTCGGTGCTGTCCTCGGTGTCGCCCACCACCACGGTCTCGCCGGTGTAGACGACCTGCCCGTTGACGACGCGGGCGTTGTGCGTGGCTCGCGCACCGCACCAACAGCGCGCCTCGACCTGCATCGGAACCCGTTCGTCGGCGATCTCCAGCATGCGCTTGGTGCCCTCGAACAGCTCGCCACGGAAGTCGGTGATCAGTCCGAACGCGAACACGTCGACACTGAGCTCATCCACCACTCGTGCGAGTTGGTCGCACTGCTCGGCGGTGTAGAACTGGGCCTCGTCGCACACCAGGTAGTGCAGCGGCCAATGGTCGACCGCCAGTTTGTAGAGATCGAGGTCG
>CAIXHI010000199.1 GCA_903919215.1 uncultured Acidimicrobiaceae bacterium | reverse complement strand
TCAGGAACAGGATCGGCCAGCGTCGTTGGTCGAGCACACGGAAGCCGTAGGTGCTGCTGGCCGCGAGCAGGGTGTTGGCCGCCACCAGGCCGACCACGAAGCACAGCAATACGGCGACGCTGGCACCAGAGCCGCCGGCGTGTGCCGCGGCGGCGAACACCATTACCTGTGTCGGAGTCTCAGCGCCGATTCCGTGCAGGACGCCGATACCGAAGGCCGCGCGGTTGCCATCGGCGAGCAGTGGCTCGTCCGCTGAACGTGCGTGGCCGGTGGTCAGCCGTCGGAAGCCAGCGATCAGCAGCATCCAGCGGCTCATCGGGTGGGCATGTCCGTGGCGGTACAGCAGCGTCCATATCAGGTACGCCCCCAGCGCGATCAGGGTGACGCCGACGAGTCGTTCCATCGCCGCGTCAATGCTGTCGGGCAGTTGTCGGGCGAACACGATCGCGGCAATACCGAGTACGAGCACCATCGCAGCGTGGCCGGCCGCGTACAGCGTCGCGAGGTACATCGACCTTCGCGGCGTCTGTTGCGACGCGGTCAGATCCGTAAGCGCAGCGAGGTGATCCCAGTCGACGCCGTGGCGGAAACCGAACGCTAGTGCGGCAGCGTAGGCCCCCAGGCCGAAGCTCAGCTGGGTTCCTTGGGGAGGCCCAGCGCGCGCTCGCCGATGACGTTCTTCTGAATCTCGTCGGTGCCGCCGCCGATGGACACACCGCCGGTGGAGAGCGCGGCGTACTGCAGGGCGCCGCCGCTTGCCGAGTCGTTGCCGACGAGCAGGCCACCGGCGCCGAGAACGCGCATGCCCAGGTCGCGCGAGTGGCGGGCCATCCCCGACAGAGTGATCTTGGCGATGCTGGCCTCAGGCCCCGAGCCGCCGGTCTGGCGGGCGCGTAGGTTGGTGAGACGGTAGACCTCGCTGCGGATGTAGTACTTGGCGAGATCATCGCGCAGCACGGGGTCGGTGTTGACGCCGGTCGTCTGCGCGTGCTTGATGAGCACGCGGCTGCTGCTGATCATCGCCTGCGGCTTCTCCTTGGCCTTCACCTTGGCGATCTCGAACAACTCTCCAACGGTGCGGTCGAGGTTGCCACCCTTGGGGCCGCCGTTGACGGTGAGCGCGCCGCGGGCCGACCCAGAGGCGGCCATCTTGCGTTCGAGGCCCAGCACGGTGGTGGCCACGGCCCAGCCGCCGCCCTCGGTGCCCATCAACTCGTTCGCCCGGGCTCTGGCGTCGGTGAGGAACACCTCGCAGAAGTGGGCGCTGCCGTTCATCGTGACCAGTGGGCGCACTTCGACACCGGGTTGCAGCATGTCGATCAGCAGGAACGAGACACCGGCGTGCTTCTGTGCGTCGAAGTCGGTACGCGCCAGGAGCAGGCCGCGGTCGGCAGCATCGGCGCCCGAGTTCCACACCTTCTGACCATTGACGATGTACTCCTCGCCGTCGCGCACCGCCTTGCAACGCACGCTGGCCAGATCGCTGCCAGCCTCGGGTTCGCTGAACAGTTGGCACCAGTGCTGTTCGCCGGTGGCGATCTTGATCAGTTCCGCTTTCTGCGCGTCGGTGCCGTGCTTCATGATCATCGGCGCCGCCATATGCGGTCCCATGCCGGTGGGTGCCGCGATGACGCCACGGGCACCGAGCGTCTCGGAGATGATGCGTGCCGTCGCTCCATTGGCGTCGCACCCGCCGAGCGCAGCAGGCCACGTGGGTTGCGAGTACCCCGCGGTCGCGAGCCGCGACCACCACTCGCGTAGGGTCATCGACATGTCCCAGTTCTCATCGATCCAGGTGTTCACTCGTGTGGCGATGTCCGACATGGCCAAAATAGTATCCTGTTTAAACGCCGTGACACACTGCCAGGAGATCCCGTGATGACTGCCGCGATCGACCCGTTGTCCGCGCCCACGTTGACCGCCGCGATGCGTGCCGGTCTGGCGCTGTGGCCCGACCTGAGGGTCACGTTCACCGGCGCGCGGGGCGAGCCGACCAGTTCGTTGTCGGCGCTGTTCGAGCGGGGCCGACGGCTGGCTGGTGGCCTGTACGCACACGGTCTGCGCGCCGGCGACTCGATCGCGATGCAGCTGCCGAACTGGCCCGAGGCCGTGGTGACGTTCGTGGCCGCTGCTGAACTGGGTCTGACGTTGGTGCCGATCGTGCACGTCTATGGGCCGTCCGAACTGCAGTTCATCCTGGGCCAGTCTGGTGCCGCTGCGCTGGTGATCCCCGACCAGTGGCGCGGCATCAGCTTCCCCGATCGCATCCTGCCCGCCGTCCGGCCGTCCACGCTGCAGCAGGTGATCGTGCTCGGCGACGACGTGCCCGATGGCTTCGTCAGCTGGCAGTCGGTGATCGACAGTGCCGTCGAGTTCCCCGAGGCGAACCCACGCCCGGACGATCGCACGCTGTTGCTGTACACGTCGGGCACCACTGGCGAGCCGAAGGGTGTGGTGCACACGCACCAGACGCTGATCGCCGAGATTGGCCAGGTGCTGCGCTACATGGACAATGAGGAAGGCGACGTCTCGCTGGTGTCGTTCCCCATCGGCCACATGGCCGGTGTGCTGGGGTGCGCTCGACTGTTCATGCGCAATCGCCACTCGATCTTCCTCGACGTGTGGGACGCGAAGCTCGCTGCGCAGGTGGTCGTTGACTACGGGGTCACGAGCACTGCGGGCACGCCGTTCCACCTGATCTCGTTGTTCGAGGCGGCGGATGCCGCTGGCCTGTCGCTCTCCTCGTTCCGCAGCATCATGCTCGGCGCCACCACCGTCGCGCCGTCGCTGATCCAGCAGGCCGATGAGCGCGGGATCAAGGCCTACCGCTGCTACGGCAGCACCGAGCAGCCGACGATCTCCTCGGGCAAACCCAGCGATTCGTTCGAGGATCGGGCGTACACCGACGGCCACCTGTTGCCCGGGGTCGAGGTGCGAATCCTCGACGACGACGACCACGACCTACCCTTCGGTGAGCCTGGCGAGATCGTCACCCGCGGCCCCGACCTCACGCCCGGCTACACGAACCCCGAACACGATGTCGCAACTCGGCTGCCCGGCGGCTGGTTCCGTACCGGCGACATCGGCGTGCTCGACGAGCGCGGCTATCTCACCATCACTGACCGCAAGAAGGACATCATCATTCGCGCTGGCGAGAACATCGCATCACGTGAAGTGGAGGATGTGCTGGTCACTCACGAGGGTGTACGTGAGGTCGCCGTCATCGGCCTGCCCGACGAGCGTTACGGCGAGCGTGTGTGCGCGGTCGTGGTGGCCGCGGGCGACGGCCTGACACTCGACGACGTCCGGGCCCACGTCGCTGCGGCCGGACTGGCCAAGCAGAAGACTCCCGAGTCGCTGGTGATCGTCGACGAGATGCCCCGTACCGCCAGCGGCAAGATCCAGAAAGCCGTCCTCCGCGACCGCCTGAAGGGGTAGCCGCCGGTCGTGCCCGGTTCGGCTTCTGGGAAGGATCCGTCCCAACTCGGCTTCTGGGCAGGAACCGTCCCGGAAACCGGAATGTCTCTTCGCGGGACATCGGTGACAGTTGATGTCGCGAAACATGGGTGACACCTGAGTGTGGTCGTGGTCGAGTTTCGGTCATGGCTCGAAAGGTGACATCGATGAAGGTGATTGCTGCTGTGACGGCGTTCGTGGCCGGGGAACCGGTGAACGTGTCG
>CAIXHI010000198.1 GCA_903919215.1 uncultured Acidimicrobiaceae bacterium | reverse complement strand
CGAAGGCACCGTCTATCTGACGATGGGCGGCGGGTGCCATGGGTGTTCGATGAGCAAGGCCACGATGCTCGATGGTGTGCAGACGATGCTCGTCGATCAGGTCGCTGGTGTCGACCGCGTGCGCGACCTCACCGACCACACCTCTGGCGAGAACCCGTACTTCCAGTAACTGTCGAGCGATGACGGGAGAGTCGTCGTTCAGCCGTCGAACCAGATGCTGCGCACGACGGATCCGGTCTCGAACCAGTACCAACCGCTGCCGAGGTCGCGCAGGGTTTGCAGACGCGGTGTCTGCTCGATCGCGCCGTCGGGGCTGTAGACGAGGCCTTGGCCCGTTTCACTGCTGATGCCTCCGTCGAGATACAGGCGGGTCTGCCCGTTGACCTCGCGAACGTGTGCTTCCGGCCAACACATCCAACCCGTGGCGCGCGACCCGATCGGTGTGCCCTGCTCGACGGCGGCGGTGAGCTTCGAATGGCACGCAGCCCAGCGCACCTGGAACGGTCCACCGACGGTATGGAAGATGCCGATGGTGAGGCACACGGCCAACCAGTAGGGAAACCAGCGGATCGGCCGTCCGATGGAGCGTCCGTGTTCGGCGAAGGACCAACCGACCCAGCATCCTGCCGCGGTGATCGCAGCCGCAAACGTGTTCCATTGATCGTCCGGGCCGGCCGATTGCCAGGCGTTGATCGCCAACGCGAGGGGAAACAGCGCGAAGAGTGCGATCAAGACGCGTGGCCGCCGGTTGAGCTGATCTGAGTCCTCGGTGACGTCGGTTTCGAAGCGGATGATCAGTCGGCGAGCCAGTGTGCCAGTGGGGACGTCGAGGCGCACGAGCAGGGCGACTGCCGCCAGCACCAACAGCGTAGGCACCACCGCGAGTTGCAGGAGGAAGGCGGCAACGGCCGCCGTCGTGGCCCCTATCGCGAGGGAGAACCACCACGAGGCGCGGGTCGCCAGTTCGTCGGTCACGCGGCGAGCGTACTCATACGAAGTCGTTAACGGTAGCGACCAACATGGCCAGATCCGGGCCGTGGGTGGCGACGTGCCCGCTGTTCGGTAAGAGCAGTCGTGTCACCGGCCCCCCGAGTCCGCCGGCGATGGTGTCCGCGCTGGAGGGGTCGACCACCTCGTCGAACGCGCTCGTCACCAAGAGCACTGGGAGCGTCACACCTGCCAATCCCGTGGCCAACACGCCATCGACCATGGCCAGCAGCGATGTGATCGGGAAGCGGGTGTAGCCCTCCTCGCCGTCACCAAGCGGTGGTCCATCGATCCACTCGAGGCCACGCGACTGTTGCCATTCCAGACCGTCGATTGCGTCGGGGTCGGGTGCCGGGCAGTTGATCGCCACCAGCTTGCTCAGCGTGTCGTGATGGCGTCGGCGGGCGGCGACGGCGAGGGTGATCGCCGCACCCATCGACTGACCGACCACGACCTGCGCACCGCAGGCGGTGACGGCCGCGTCGGCCGCGTCGACCCAGTCGTTCCACGTCACGCCCAACAGGTCGTCGGGTTCGCTGCCGTGTCCGGGCAGCGTCGGCGTATGCACGGTGTGGCCGAGCGCAGTCAGTGCGTCTGCCAGCGGCTGCATCGTGCGGCCAGTACCGCCGAGTCCGTGCAGGCACAGGATTGTGGCCATCGGTCAGCTGCCGACGTCAGGCGCCGGGGGCGGTAGCGAGCGCGTGGTGCAGGTCGGCCAACACGTCGGACGGGTCTTCGAGGCCGACCGAGAGTCGCAACAGCCCGGGGGTGACGCCCTGTTCGGCGGCTTCTTCGTCGGTGAGGCTGGCATGTGTGGTGGAACGCGGGTGACACAGCAGCGTCTCCGGCCCGCCGAGCGATGTGGCCACGCGTACGAGTTGCACGGTGGACAGCAGGTGCTCGACAGCGGCACGTCCACCAGCAAGGTCGAGCGCCAGCACAGTGCCGAAGTGGCTCATCTGACGTACGGCCAGCGCGTGCTGCGGGTGCGATTCGAGACCGGGGTAATGCACGGCCTGCACCGCCGGGTGCTGCTGCAGCGCCGTCGCGAGTTCCAGTGCGCTCGCCGACTGGTGCTTCGTGCGCACCGCGAGCGTGCGCACACCCCGTAATGCGTTCAACGCATCGAACGGCGAGGGGGTGGCACCGTGCAACACCGAGTAGGCCCAAATCGAGTCGAGCAGATCGCGCTCGCCACTCACGACGCCGAGGGTCGCGTCGTTGTGGCCGGCGATGCCCTTGGTGGCCGAGTGCAGCGAGAGATGCACGCCGTGGGCGAGCGGTTGCTGCCCGAGCGGGGTCGCGAACGTCGAGTCGACCAGCGTGATCGGGCCGCGCAGGCCACCGAACTCGTCGAGGTCGACGATCTCCAGCAACGGGTTCGACGGGGTCTCGGCGATGGCCAGCATCGTGCGCCCCGGCTTCAGCGCCGCAGCGAATGCCCCGGGTTCGGTGCCGTCGACGAACGTCACCTCGATGCCGAAGCGGGCACATGGCCCCTGGAGGAATGCCAGGGTTGCCGAGTACAGCTGACGCTGGGCGACGATGTGATCGCCAGCGCCGCACAGGGCGAGCACCACGGTGCTGATCGCGCCCATGCCACTGGCGAACGCGAGGGCGCTCTCGGCGCCTTCCAGCTGTGCGACGGCATCCTCGAACGACGACACGGTGGGATTGGCGAAGCGACCGTAGAACTCGCCCGAGCGGATTCCTGTCGCGCGCTTGCGGGCATCTGCCATGTCGGCCGACTGCCACACACTGCTCGCCCACAGGGCGGGCGCGAGCGAGCGGCCGCTGTGCCCGCGCCCGGCAGTGATCGCCCGGGTCGCGGGCTGCTGGGTCGGTTGCTGGGTCGTGGGCTCCGGCATCCTGACAAGGTTACGCGGTGGTTCTACGCTGCGCCTCATGACATACGACTTGGGTGCGTCCTATCGGGCGGCGCGCGAACGCATCGCGGCACTGGTGACCGAGCACGCTGCCGTGCTCGATCGGCCGGTGCCGGCGACGCCCGAATGGACCGTGCACGATGTACTCGCTCACGTGGTGGGCGTCGCTGTCGACGCGGCCAACGGCAATATGGCGGGCGCTCCCGGCGACGCGTGGACGGCTGCGCAGGTGGCCCGCGGCAAGTGGCAACCGGCGCCCGCACTGTTGGCGAACTGGAGTGAGCACGGCCCAACGCTGGAGAACCTGCTGTCAGGGCCGCAGGGCGCAATGGCCTCGGCGGCGGTGATGGACGTGCACTGCCACGAGGCCGACCTTCGGCACGCGCTGGGTCTGGCCGGCGATCTGCCGAACGACTTCCTCACCTGGGCAGCCAAGTCGATGCGCGCCCGGCTCGACGAGCAGACCAGGGACGCCGGGCTGCCACCGGTGGTGATCGAGATCGACAACTTCGAGTGGCTCCGGGCCCGCCTCGGTCGACGCACGGAGGCCGAGGTGCGTGGTTACCGCTGGACCATTGACGGAGCGCCGATCGACCCATCGGAGTATCTCGACCTGTTCTTCATTTTCGGACGCGCCGCTGGGTCGCTGGGTGAGGTCGCACGCTCATGATCGGCAAACTCGGTGAAGTAGTGATCGATTGTCACGACCCGGTCCGGTTGTCCGAGTTCTGGCAGCGCATGCTGGGCGGGTACGTCGTACGGCAGAGTCACGAGTGGGTCGCGCTCGAACCGCCCACCGGCATCACTATCTCGTTTCAGCTCGTAGCTGAGTCGAAGAGCGTGAAGAATCGAATCCACCTCGATATCGATGTCGGCGATCTGGTGGAGGCCACCAGGGCCGCCGAGGCTGCCGGAGCCGCCAGACTCGGTGAGGTGATGTACGACGAACTCGGTGGGTTCCAGGTGATGACCGATCCGGAGGGCAACGAGTTCTGCCTGGTCGCCGGCGTCACGGCGATCACCGCCTGACCCCACAGGAGTGGCGGGGCCTCGGCTGGCTATCGTCGGGTGCATGAGTCAGCCGATCCGACGTATCGCCCT
>CAIXHI010000197.1 GCA_903919215.1 uncultured Acidimicrobiaceae bacterium | reverse complement strand
TGGTCGGTGTCGCTCCAGCCGTAGCTTGCGCCGACGCCGGGCACCGAGTCGATGATCGGATAGAAGTCGATCCGGTCGGGGTGCGCTGAGGGTGTCAGCGCGGCGGCCGCGCCGCCAGCGGGTTGAGTGGTCGTTGCTGGGTTGCGGGTGCTCTGCGCCCAGGCGACTCCGCCGATGGTGGCCACGGCGGCGAGGCCGACCGCACCAGCGCGAGAACTGGCGCGGCGCTGCTGCAGTTGCCGCTGGCGAGCGGCGACGCGGGGGTACAGACCCGAGGGCGGGTTCTGGCGAGCGCTCGCGCCCTTGAGTTCGCGTCCCAGCAGCTTGCTGAAGTCGGTGTCGGTGGGGTTCATCGTGGTTCCTCCATGAATGCTCTCAGTGCGCTGAGCGCCCTGTTGGTCTGTGCCTTGATCGTTCCGATGGGCGAGCCGAGGATGCGGGCGACCTCGGCCTCGGAGAGGTCGTCGTGGAAGCGAAGGACCACGACTGCCCGGTGCCGCACCGACAGCCGCTGCAGTGCGGCGATCAACGGCTCGCTGAGCGTGAGTGGGGCCGGCTCGTGCACGTCGTGGGCTTGTCGCGATGCGTGCCGTGCGAGTGCGCGCTGTTCGTTGACCCGCCGGCGGTGACGCGATCGCACCTCGTTGATCACCGCGCGGCGCAGGTAGAAGACAGGGTCGGTGACATCGCCGCGCCGCCACTTCGGCAGCACCCTGGCAAACACCTCTGCCGTGATCTCCTCAGCCACGTGCGCGTCGCCGCACAGCATGACCGCCAGCCGGAAGATCGCGGCCTGATGCTCGGCGAACAGATCGGCGTACGAGCGATCGGTCGGCACGAACGCGACCAACGCCGGTGCCGGCGCCTGAGGCGAGTGACTGGCCGCGAACTGCGTCATACCTCTACAGACTCCCGAGGATGCTGCGAGGTTTCAAGTCCAGGAGGCAAATGGCCAGAGGCGCCCTGATGTGGGGAGCAACGTGGCCCGGCCGTCATGGATGCTCGGCGCATTGGCGACGGTCGCTCTTGCAGAGTGATCCGTCTCGGTTCGTCCTGCCGCACAGCACGGCGGCGTCGCGCATCCGAGCGAGCTTCTCGGTGAGACGTGCGATGTCGTCCTTCGCGGTTGGCGGGCCCTTGGCGTAGCTGGCCCGGCGGGGGACGTTGTCGAGGAAGTCGTGGGCGCGTCGTGAGATGGCCGCGTCGCTCGGTCGGAGTGCAACCGTTGTGAGCTTGCGGGAGACGGCGTCAGGGTCGACGAGACCTTCCCGGAACACTGCGGTGAGGAATCGGATGTCCTTGGCGCGGCCAGCGAGGGCCTTGGCGACGCACAAGTCCTCTGGGTGAAGGCACAGCCCTACAGCGCCGGACTCGGGGTCCTCGATCCGAACGAGGCGCTCGTCCCAGCCTTCCGGAAGGCTGGCCGTCCAGGGCGAGACCCCGTCGGCATAGATGCCGTACTTCTCGGAGAAGTGGCTGGCTTCGCCGAGCAGGCCATCGACTTTGTCGGCCTTCGATTCGTCGACATCGTCGAACGGGAGAATATCTGCCTCTGCTGACATCGTTGCATCGTCGGGCAGCATGAACTCGCGGAAGGAGGCGAGGATCGACTGGCTGCCGATGATCACCACGGCGTCTTCTCCGAGCATCGCTGCGGCGGCGCGGATGATCCGCTGAAGTCCATCCCTGTTCATCGGGTTCTGGCTCTGCGCAGTTTCGACTGTCGAGTCACTTCGTCTCGTTCTTCGTCGTTCAGCAGCGTGGTGAACGGCGACATCTTGAGCAGCTCGATGTCGTCCTCGTCGGTCGACAACAACAGCCGGACGATCTCGGACCGAGGCCCGTCGAGCAGGCGCTGCCAGATCTCGATGTAGAGCGAGCTCCTCTTGCTCAGCGTTTGTTCGAGTACGCGCAACCGATCACGTCCGAACTTCAGGACACGGTCGGGGTCGTCGAGGAACTTCTCCAGCACGATGCGATGGATCTCGATGGTCTTGGACACCGACCGATCATCTTGCCGAGACGGCTTGGGGACCACTTCCACCATCTCTGAGCCGACCGAGAGAATGCGTTCCAAGGTCTCGATGCTCGGGCTACGCCGGCCGTGCTCGTACATGGACAACACCGGCTGCGGAATGCCCGTCAGCCTGCTGAGGGTCGTCTGAGACAGGCCGTGCCGCCCCCTGAACCCCTTGACGACCTCCGATGTGTCCATGAGCGAAGCATATCGGATGCGATATATCCCGTCGACCGGGTATGAGCGGAGCGGTTCCGCGGTCGCATTCGGCGGGTCTCACCCTGCACGGGGTTAACATTTTGTCAATGGCACGTCACCTCACTATCGCTGCAGCCCAGATGGGTCCCGTGCAGAAAGAGCACACCCGCGAGCAGGTGGTCGTCCGGCTGATCGCTTTGTTGCAGCAGGCGCACCGCATGGGCGCCGAGTTGGTGGTGTTCCCCGAACTCGCGCTCACCACGTTCTTCCCGCGCTGGTTCGTCGACGACATCAGCGAGGCCGACCACTGGTACGAGCGCAGCATGCCCAACGCAGCCACGCAGCCGTTGTTCGACGAGGCCAAGCGTCTCGGTGTCGGCTTCTGCCTCGGCTACGCCACCATCGATGAAGCGGGTCGCCGCTGGAACGTGCAGACGCTGGTCGAGCGCGATGGCAGCATCGTGGCCACCTACAAGAAGACGCACATCCCCGGCCACGAGCACCACGAACCGGATCGTCCGTTCCAGCACGCCGAGCGCTACTACTTCGAGCCGAGCCCCGAGGGCTTCGGTGTGTGGCGAGCGTTCGACAGCCTCGTGGGCATGATGATCTGCAACGACCGCCGCTGGCCCGAGACGTATCGCGAGATGGGTCTGCAGGGCGTGGAGGTCATCCTCTGCGGCTACAACACGCCCATCCACTACGTGCCCGACCCCAGCCAGGACATTTTGCAGGGGTTTCACAACGCACTCGTGATGCAGGCCGGCGCCTACCAGAACGGCACGTGGGTCGTCGGCGTTGCCAAGGGCGGCGTGGAGGAAGGCGTCGATTCGCTGGGTCAGTCGATGATCGTCGCGCCCAGCGGCCAGATCGTGGCGCAGACCCTCACCACCGATGACGAGGTCATCGTCGCTCGCTGCGATCTCGACTGGTGCAGCCGCTACAAGAACACGTTGTTCGACTTCGAGCGCTACCGCCGGCCCGAGGTCTACAGCCGCATTACCGGTCAGCGCGGCGCCGTTCTGCCCGACTGACGAACGCGTCCGACACACGCCGTTCGTCGGCATCGTTCGCTTTCTGGTCCGGGCTTTGACAAAATGTAAAACGTGACGGTCGAGACCAACCAAGTCGAGTTCATCCTCAACGGCGCGCCGGTCTCCGTGCGCGCCGATCATCCCCACCTGTTGGCGGCGCTACGCGAGGAGCTCGACGTCACTTCACCCAAGGACGGGTGCTCACCCTCGGGTCAGTGCGGCTGCTGCACGGTGATGATCGACGGCAAGGTGCAGATCTCGTGCACCTACTCGCTGGAGAAGGTGGTCGGCCGCAACGTCACCACGCTGGAGGGTGTCGACGCGGAGGAGCGCAACCGCTACGCCGACGCGTTCGCCGCGTGCGGTGGTCTGCAGTGCGGCTTCTGCATCCCCGGCATCGTCATGCGCGCCAAGGCACAGGTGGACAAGAAGGGCGCCGATCTGCAGCGCGACGACATGGCCCGTCACCTCGGCGCGCACTTGTGCCGTTGCACCGGATACGTGAAGGTGCTCGACGCGATCGAGGCCGTGGCCAAGGGCACGCCGGTCGACCCAGTGCTGCCCGGTGGCATCGGCACCAGCGGCGCCAAGTACCAGGCGGCCGAACTGACCCTCGGCGACCGCGGCTACGTGGACGACATCCGTGTCCCGGGCATGTTGCACGGCGCGCTGCATCTCACAGCGCACACACGTGCCGATATCACGCGCATCGACACGTCGAAGGCTGCTGCAGCGCCCGGTGTCGTCGCCGTGTTCACCGCCGCCGACATCCCCGGCACGCAGTTCGTCGGCATCATCTACAAGGACTGGCCGGTGTTCATCGGCGAGGGGCAGCGCACCAGCTACGCCGGCGACGTGCTGGCGATCGTGGTGGCCGAGACCAAGCTGCAGGCCCGCGAGGCCGCCAAGTTGGTCGAGGTCGAGTACAACGTGCTGCGCCCGATCACCGATCCGGTGGCAGCGATCACCGACCCAGAGATCGCGGTGTGGGGCACGAAGAACAACGTGCTGTCCGTCAGCGCGTACGCACGCGGTGCAGCGGTCGACGAAACGCTGGCCGCCAGCACGCACACGATTCACGAGGTGTTCCAGACCCAGCGCATCGAGCACGCGTTCCTCGAACCGGAGAGCACGCTGGCCGTGCCCACCGTTCGCGACGACGGCTCGCGGCACGTGCACGTGTACTCGGGTGGCCAGGGTGTGTGGGACGACCGCGACCAGATCGCGGCACTGCTCGACATCCCCAAGGATCAGGTCACCGTCGAACTCGTCTCCAACGGTGGCGCGTTCGGTGGCAAGGAAGATATGAGCAACCAGGGGCAGACCGCGCTCGCGTCATGGCTGCTGCAGCGTCCGGTGAAGTGCACGCTGTCGCGCGAGGAGAGCTTCCTGGTGCACGCCAAGCGCCACCCCATCCGCCTCGAGTACTGGGCCGGCTGCGACGCCGATGGTCACCTCACCGCGCTGAAGGTGCGTGGCATCGGCGACTCGGGTTCCTACGCCAGCGTCGGCATGAAGGTGCTGGAACGAGCGGCCGGCCACGCCAGCGGCCCGTACCGCGTGCCCAGCATCGACGTCGAGTGCACCGCCGTGCGCACGAACAACCCGGTGTGCGGTGCGTTCCGTGGCTTCGGCGCCAACCAGGCGCAGTTCGCGATGGAAGGTGTGATGGACCGTCTGGCCGAACAGGTCGGCATCAGCGGCTGGGAGATGCGCAAGCGCAACGTGATCCACCCCGGTGAGGTGTGGGGTCCGGGCCAGATCATGGACGACGGTGCCGGTGGCGCCGAGGAGTGCCTCGACCGTGCGAAGCGGCACATCGACGCTGCGCTCGCGGCCGGCAAGGCCGTGGGCGTCGGCCTCGGGTTGAAGAACTCGGGCCTCGGCAACGGTCTGCGCGAGGTGTGCGGTGCCGTCGTTCGCTTCCGCAGCGAGGATGGAAAAGTCGAGGTGCGTCACGGCTTCACCGAGATGGGCCAGGGTGTGCACACGGTCGGTCTGCAAACCGCCGTCACCGAGTTGGGCATCGACCCGGCACGCATCGAGGTCATCGTCGACACCACCCGCGAGCTGGGCTTCGGCCAGACCACGGGCAGCCGCGGCACGTTGATGGTGGCCGCCAGCGTGCAGAAGGCGTGCCAGGTGGCGGTCGCCGCCGGGTGCACTCCCGATGTCGATCACTACGCCGAGCACGTGGTGGATTGGACGCAGAAGTTGGGCGATCCGGCCGTGCCGAACCCCACCATCCACGCCGCGTTCGGGTTCGCCGCGCAGGTCGTGATCGCCGATCGCGAGACGGGCGCGATCGAGAAGGTCGTCGCCATCCACGACGTCGGCAAGGCCGTCAACCCGCGCTTGTGCGAGGGCCAGATCGAGGGCTCGGTACACATGGGTCTGGGCTATGCGCTCACCGAGGATTTCCCCAGCGACGAGCGCGGGTTCCCCACGGCCAAGACGCTTCGCCAGCTGGGCATCCTGCGCCCGAAGGACATCCCGACGATCGAGGTGGAGCTGGTGGAGGTGCCCCAGCCGAAGTCGGCCTACGGCATCAAAGGTGTCGGCGAGATCGGTCTGGTACCCACCAGTGGGGCAGTCGCCGCTGCACTGCACATGGTGGACGGCGTATGGCGGCACACGCTGCCGATGCGCCGCGGCAACGTCGACGCCGACTGATCCGGTTCAGCCTTTGGGCAGTCTCAACAGGTGCCAGATGGAGTTCGACCACAGGTCGGTCGACCCGTGGGGGACATCGTTCAGCTTGCCCGATGATGTCTCCTGAACCGCCATGTAGGTGGCCACCTCTGGTGCCGCGGCACCTCCGATGATCTTCACCGAGGAGCGATTCGTGAACAGCGTCATCGCTCGCGGCTTGAGGCACAGGATGACGTCGTCGGCCGTGGTGTAGCGCAGCACGGCGGCGTACATCTCGATCGATTGATCTTCGTAGGGGCCCGGTAGCGGGCGGTCGGCGTCGCGTGCGGCCGCTGCGTACACGACCAACTTGCGGTAGGGGGAGATCTGTGCGGCAGGAAAGACAGCGATCAGTCCGAACGTGAGCGCTGCTGCGACCTTCCGCTTGCGGTCGCCATCACCGGAACGGAACCACCGAGTGATACCGCTCACCAGCACCGTGGCGCCCTGTGCAACCGCGATGAACATCACGGCCACGGTGACGTACGCATATCGATTCGAGGGAACGAAGAAGGTGAGCGCCGTGTAAGCGTGGATCAAGCCCGTGAACAGCAACACGATGTCCATCACATCGTGGCGGATCACCATGCGCACGACACCCACCGCGAGCAGGATCAACAACACACAGAGCAGCGTCGTTCCGAGTGCGGGATGACCGAACGCCTCGAACCGCCGCTTGGAACCGTTGTAGAAGCCGAACTGGTCGGTGACCGCTCGCACATACGCCGACCAGTTGGCAGTGATCCGGCCAGGGCCGGAACCCTCGTAGCTGGGCAACATGTCGTACGGCAGGAACAACTGCAGTACGAAGGTGATG
>CAIXHI010000196.1 GCA_903919215.1 uncultured Acidimicrobiaceae bacterium | reverse complement strand
GTCGAGACCGGACTGCGTCTTCGGGAAGGCGATGACCTCACGGATGTTCTCCTCGCCGGCCAGGATGGCGACGAGACGGTCGATGCCGAAGGCGAACCCGCCGTGCGGCGGGGCGCCGAACTTGAACGGGTTGAGGAAGAAGCCGAATTTCTTCTGGGCCTCTTCATCGCTGATCCCGAGCAGCGAGAAGATGCGCGCCTGCAGCTCGGGTTGGTGGATTCGGATCGAGCCAGAGCCCAACTCCCAACCGTTGAGCACGAGGTCGTAGGCCTGGCTGCGGACGCTCATCGGGTCTGTTTCCAGCAGGTGCACATCGTCGGGGTGCGGCTGCGTGAACGGGTGGTGACCAGGCTTCGGACGCCCGCTGACGTCGTCGACGCCGATGAACATCGGGAAGTCGACGACCCACAGGTAGCGATACGGACCCTCGAACACCGGCGGACGACCGAGGTCGTTGCGCAACGTGCCGAGCACTTCGCAGGTGGTGGTCCACTCATCGGCGACGATCAGGATCAGGTCGCCAGGCTTGGCGTCGAGGCGGCTCGTGAGCTCGGCACGCTCGGCGTCGCTGATGAACTTGGCAACGGGCGATTCGAACGCGCCGTCAGCGGCGACCTTCAACCACACGAGGCCCTTGGCACCCATCTGCTTGGCCCGATCGGTCATGTGGTCGAGCTTGTTGCGGCCGTACTCCTCCGCCTTCCCCGAGGCGTTGATGCCCTTGATGCACTTCGCTCCGGCGAACGCCTTGAACTCCGTGGCGGCGAACACGTCGGTGAGCTCGGTGAGTTCCATGCCGAAGCGCATGTCGGGCTTGTCGCTACCGAAGCGGTTCATCGCCTCGTGCCACGTGATCTTGATGATCTCGCCCGGCTCCTGCCCAGCGGCGCGGGCGGCGGCCAGCACGGCGGCCCCGATCGCAGTGTGCACATCATCCTGGTTGACGAAGCTCATCTCCGCGTCGAGCTGCATGAACTCGTACTGACGGTCGGCGCGCAGGTCTTCGTCGCGCAGGCAACGAGCCAACTGGTAGTAGCGGTCGATACCGGCGACCATCAGCAACTGCTTGAACAGCTGCGGGCTCTGCGGCAAGGCGTAGAACGAACCGGGCTGCTGGCGGCTGGGAACGATGAACTCGCGGGCACCTTCGGGCGTGCTGGGCACCAGCATCGGCGTCTCCACCTCGACGAAGCCCTGGTCTTCCATCGCCAGGCGGATCGCCGAGTTCACACGCGACCGCAGGCGCAGGTTGCGCTGCATGCGCTCGCGACGGATATCGATGTAGCGGTGCTGCAGGCGGGTGTTCTCGGCCACCTGATCAGCGCGCTCGTTCACCGGGAACGGCGGCGGCTCGGCGGCGTTGAGTACCTCGACCTCGCACTCCTGGATCTCGACACCGCCTGTGGCGATACGGTCGTTCAGGTTCTCGGCGGGCCGGGCGGCGACAACACCGGAGACGCGAATCACGTACTCGGAACGAACGTCGACATCGTTGCGGACGACGCACTGCGTGATGCCGCTGTGATCGCGGAGGTCGACGAAGGCCAGCTTCTCGCCGTGTTCGCGGCGGGTGGCCACCCAGCCGGTGAGGACGACGCGCTGGCCGATGTGCTCGGGGCGCAGCTCGCCGCACTGGTGGGTACGCATGGAAGTGGAGCTCATGAGATGGCTTTCCTCAGGTGGTCGATGAGTTCGGTGCGGGGCACGGTGATCTGAGTGCCCTCACCGTCGGGGGTGCGCTCTGCGCGCAGTGGACGCACGACGGCGGTGCCGGCGTCGACTTCGTTGCTGCCGATGATGACGGCGTAGGTGGCGCCGCTGCGGTCGGCGGCCTTCATCTGGCTTTTCATGCTGCGGTTCTCGTAGGCGCGATCGGCGCTGACACCGACGGCGCGCAGGGCGGTGGTGATGGCCAACGCCTCACTGCCACCGGTGGTGTCGACCACGAACACCGCCACCTCCGTGGCGGGTGGGGCGAACACGCTCTCGTCGTCGCAGGCCAACAACGTGCGATCGAGTCCGAGTGCGAAGCCAACTCCGGCCGTCGCCGGCCCACCGAGCGATTCGACGAGCCCGTCGTAGCGTCCGCCGCCGCCCAACGCGTTCTGCGCCGAGTCGAGCGTGAGGCCCTGGTACTCGAATGTGGTGTGCCGGTAGTAGTCGAGCCCACGAACGAGCTTGGACTCCACCGTGAACGGAATGCCGAGCGAGGTGAGACCCGCCTGCACCGCTGCGAAGTGCGCAGCGGCACCCTCGCTGTAGAAGGCGGCGATCTTCGGAGCGCCCGCCACCAGCGCGGCATCCTGCGGGCGCTTCGAGTCGAGCACGCGCAGCGGGTTCTTCTGCAGCGTGACCTTGCTCTCGTCGCTCAGCGCGTCAACATTTGCCTCGAAATAGGCCTTCAACGCCTCGACGTACGCAGCCCGATCGGCCGGTTCGCCGAGCGAGTTCAACAGCAACTTCACCTGCTGCAGACCGAGCGAATGGAAGAACTCCCAGCCGAGCGCGATGATCTCGACGTCGAGGTTGGGGTCGTCCGCACCAAGCACCTCGATACCCACCTGGTCGAACTGCCGGTAACGACCGCGCTGTGGCTTCTCGTAGCGGAACTGCGAGCCGGTGTACCAGATCTTCCACGGCGTGACCGGGCGGTGTTGCACAAACGCACGACAGATCGACGCTGTCAGTTCGGGCCGCAGCGCGATGTGACGGCCGCCCTTGTCGACGAAGTCGTACATCTCTTTGGTGACCACATCGGTGGCATCGCCGATGCGCTGGAAGACGCCGAGGTCTTCGAGGAGCGGAGAGATGACCTGCCCGTAACCGGCCCCCTGAACCACCTGCGCGAACACGTCCACGAACTTCCGCCAGCGGGCGGATTCGGGAGGAAGGATGTCGCGCATCCCGGGGCTGGTCTGGAACTCGGGCACGGGACTCAAGGCTACCGGCGCCAAGTCCCCGGCTCAGGGAACGTTTTCAGCCGCCCTTGCCGGGCACCAGGCGGTAAGCGTCGTACACCGAGTCGATCTGCTTGATCACGCGCAACACGCTCTCCAGATGCGAGGGGTCGGCCATTTCGAATTCGAACCGCATCTTGGCCACCCGATCGGAGCCGGTGTGGGTACTGCACGCCACGATGTTCACGTGCTGCTCGCTCAGCGAGTTGGCGACATCACGCAACAACTTCGAGCGGTCGAGCGCAACCACCTCGACGCCAGCACGGAAGAGCGTCTTGCCCTGCTCGTGGTCCCACTCGACGTCGAGCAGTCGTGCTGCTTGCTCGCTCATCAAGCTGACGGCGTTCGCGCAGTCCGTGCGGTGCACCGACACGCCCCGCCCACGGGTCACGAAGCCGACGATGTCGTCTCCCGGCACTGGAGTACAGCAGCGCGACAACCGCACGAGCACATCGTCGAGACCCTCGACGTGCACACCGGCTGCATTGTGCGGACGCTTGGGGCCACGGTGAGGTAGCACGGATGCGGGAAGCGCTTCGTTGCCATCCGACTGGAGGCGTCGCGCCACCTTCTGGGCGATCGAGCGGGCAGATACGTGCCCCTCGCCGATCGCTGCCAGCAGCGAGTCGAGATCGGCGTATGAGTGAGCCTCGATCTCCTCGAGGAACGCCTCGTGTTGCCAGATGCGCTGGATCGGCAGCGCCTCGCGGCGGAACTCCTTGGTGAGCTCCTCGCGACCAGACTCGATGTTGTCTTCGCGCCGCTCTCGCGAGAACCACTGTTTGATCTTGTTGCGTGCCCGCGGCGACTCCACGAACTGCAGCCAGTCGCGCGACGGGCCGGCGGACTCCACCTTGGAGGTGAAGATCTCGCACGTATCACCGCTCTTCAGTTGCTGCTGTAGCGGCACCAGACGGCCGTTCACTTTGGCGCCGATGCACTTGTGCCCGACCTCCGTGTGCACGGTGTACGCGAAGTCGATGGTGGTGGCACCGACTGGCAGCGTGACCACCTTCCCCTTGGGGGTGAACACGAACACCTCGTCCTGTTCGAGGTCGGTCTTCAAGTTCTCCATGAAGGCCGCAGGATCGCTGATCTCCGCCTGCCAGTCGATGATCCGATTCAGCCAGTCGATGTCCGAGGCGGCGTTCTCGTCCTTGTACGCCCAGTGCGCAGCAACACCCCACTCAGCGCGCTGATGCATCTCTCGCGTGCGAATCTGCATCTCGATGACCTTGCCACCGGGGCCGATCACCGTTGTGTGCAAGCTCTGGTACAGGTTGAACTTGGGCATCGCGATGTAGTCCTTGAAGCGACCCACCACCGGCTTGTACCGACCGTGGATACACCCCAACGCGGCGTAGCAATCCTTCACCGAGTCGACGATCACACGCACGGCGATGAGGTCGAAGATGTCGTCGAACTCGCGCCCCTTCTGCACCATCTTCTCGTAGATGCTCCAGAGGTGCTTCGGCCGCCCCGTGACCTCGGCGACGATGTTCAACTCGTGGAGTCGGCCCTTCACCTCGGCAATCGACTTGGCCAGATACACCTCACGTTCGGGCGACCGCGTCGCCACGAGATGATCGAGCTCGGCGAACCGCTTCGGATACAGCGAGGCGAACGCAAGATCCTCCAGCTGCTGCTTCAGTTCCTGCATGCCCAGACGGTGCGCCAGTGGGGCGTAGATCTCCAGCGTCTCATGGGCGATGCGCTGTTGCTTGTCGCTGGGCATCGCTGCGATCGTGCGCATGTTGTGGAGCCGGTCGGCGAGCTTGATGATCAGCACGCGCAGGTCGCGAGCCATCGCCACCAGCATCTTGCGCATCGTCGCGGCCTGTTGGGCCTCCTTCGAGTCGAACTGGATGCGCTCGAGCTTGGTGACACCGTCGACGATCTGAGCGACCTCGGCGCCGAAGTGCGCCTCTACATCGGCAAGCGTGATCTCGGTGTCCTCGACCGCGTCGTGCAGCAATGCTGCGGCCAGCGAGATCTCGTCGAGGCCGAGGTCGGCGACGATCATCGCCACTGCCAACGGGTGGTTGATGTAGCTCTCGCCGCTGCTGCGCAGTTGGTGCCGGTGGGCTTCACGCGCCGTCTCGTAGGCGCGGTTGATCAACGTCGTCGACGCCTTTGGATGCCGCCGTTTGTACGCGTGCAGCAGGGGCGTCAGTTCCTCGGCCGTCGCGTTCTGGTGGCGACGCCACGGCAGAACCCGATCGACCGCAGCCATCAGTAGTGCACCAGGCTCTCGACCAGGTGACCCTGCAGTCGATCGCGACCACCGAGATCGTCGAGTTCGAGCAGGAACCCGAGGCCGACGATCTCGCCGCCGAGTGCCGTCACCAGACGGGCAGTGGCCTCAGCCGTCCCCCCCGTTGCCAGGACATCGTCGATGATCAAGATCTGCTCACCTGGGTGGATGGCATCACGGTGAATCTCGAGTTTGTCCGTGCCGTACTCCAGCGAGTACTCCTCGCGCACCACGGCCCACGGCAGCTTGCCGGCCTTCCGTACCGGGATGAACCCGGCATGTAGGCGATACGCAACAGGGGCGGCGAGGATGAACCCACGGGCCTCCATGCCCAGCACCCGATCGACCTTGATTCCGCTGAAACGGTGCACCAACTCGTCGATCGAACGTGCGAAACCGTCGGCGTTGCCGAGGAGTGGTGTGATATCGCGGAACGTCACACCCGGCTTGGGGTAGTCGGGAATGTCCCTGACCAGCTTGGTCATCCAGTGTCCGTCGGAGGTCATGGACAAGAGGGTACCTTCACGCTCAGGTGCGGCGCTTCTTCTTCCGCGGGCGAGGCGAGTGCGACAACACTTCCTCTGGTGTCAGCGCAGCGGACACCGCGATCGTGTCACTCGATTCGGCCACCTTCTGGCGAGCCTCACGACGACTGGACGGCATTGCACCGTGCACCAGACGCTCGAGTTCAGCACCCGAGGCGTGACGGCCGCGCAACGGCGCATATCGCGGCTCGCGCTCCTTGGCGATGGCGACCAGTGGCGAGGCGATGAAGATCGATGAGTAGGCACCGGTGAGGAGGCCGACCAGCAGTGCCAGTGCGAAGTGGCGAAGACTGACCGCACCCATGATGCCCGAGCCCAACACCAGCAGTGAGAGCACCGGCAGGACCGCGGCGAGCGTGGTGTTCAGCGAGCGCATCAGCACCTGGTTCATCGACACGTTGAGCACGTCGGCGTACGGTATGCGCGAGCCGCTGTAACGCCGCTGGTTCTCCTGCACCTTGTCGAAGACGACGATCGTGTCGTACAACGAGAAACCAAGGATCGTGAGGAAGGCCACCACCGTTGCCGGTGTCACCTCGAAGCCCAACAGCGAGTACACACCCACGCTGAGCAACACGTCGTGCAGCATGGCCGCGATCGCGGCACCTGCCATGCGCCACTCGAGTCGCCATGCGATGAACGCTGCGACCAAGACGGTGAACACGATGAGCGCGCGCACAGCCTTGTCGGTGATGGTCTTGCCCCATGTGGAACTGACCGAGTTCGTGCTGACATCGTCGATCGATGCACCGACCTTGGTGGCGAATGCCTGCTGCACCTTCTGGCGGACAGCATCGGTCTGCTCGCCGACCTGCACCTCGAGAGTACGCAGTCCGGTGTCAGCATTCGTCAGCACTTGCACCTTGGCAGTCGCGCCGTCGATGCCGTTGTCGGTGAGTACAGCGCGGGCGTCCGCCTCGCTGAGATCCTTCGACGGGACTTCCCAGGACACGCCGCCCTTGAAGTCGAGGCTGAGGTTGAGACCGCTGAAAATGATCGAGCCGAGGCTGATCAGCAGCAGCAGGCCGGAGATGCCCAGTCCCCACCAGCGGCGACCGTAGAAGTCGACTGCAGTCTCGCCGTGGTAGAGGCGACCACCGCGGCCGCGCCGTTGACGGACGACGTCGTCGACGATCACGGTGTCGACCGAATCGTTGTCGATCGTGCTGCTCACGCCGCACCTCCCATGTTCGAGACTTCGATGCCCATCACCTTGCGTCGCTCCATCCACGTGGTGCGGGCGAGGAGCAGGACGGTGGGACGGGTGAAGAAGTACGCCACGAACATGTCGCAGGCGGTGGAAAGACCGAGGAAGAATGCGAAGCCACGTACCGCACCGACGGTGAGGTACCACAGCACCATTGCACCGATCAGCGACACGAGGTCGGCGATCACAATCGTGCGCCAGGCTGCAGTGAAGCCGCGTTGCGCGCTGTTGCGCAGCGTCTTACCCGACCGCACTTCATCCTTCAATCGTTCGAAGAACACCACGTACGAGTCGACGGTGACACCGACCGACACGATGATGCCAGCGATACCCGACAGCGACAGGGCCAGACCCTGTGTACGCGACAGGATGGAGATGATGCTCCAGAGCAGCGAACCCGACACGGTGAGACCGGCAGCGACGATCAAACCGAGTGTGCGGTAGTAGAACGCCATGAACACCAGCACGAGCGCCACACCGACAAGGCCCGAAAGCCAGGCAGCGCGCAGCGAATCCTTGCCGAGCGTGGGTGAGACGTTCTGCACCGACTCGAGTTGCAGCTGCACGGGTAGCGAGCCGCTGTTGATCACGCGGGCCAGGTTGCGTGCTTCACCTTCGCTGAACGAACCACTGATCTGCACACTGCCGTTGAAGTTGGCTGTCTGCACGGTGGCCACCGACTGGAGCGTGCCGTCGAGTTCGATCGCCAGCTGCTGGGTGGGGCAGGTGGTCTGCTTGTTGAAACACTGGTTGGCCAAGTTGTTCCAGATGTCTTCGCCCTTGGCGCCGCCGCGCAGGTCGACGGTGACACCCCAACCGCTGTTATTGATGATCGAGGCGCCGGCGTTGTCGGAGAACACCTCACCGGTGCCCTGAGCCGGGCCGACCGGGCAGTACTGCGCCGGATCCGAACCCTTGACCGGCAAGTACTGCGTGGCCGTCGGATCGCTCTGCTGGATCGGGACACCGTTTGCATCGACAGGCGCCGCTGTGGTGCTGGTGGTGCTGCCATCAGCGACCGTGCTGGTGGTGCTGCTGCCCGCTGCAGTCGTAGTGCTAGTTCCAGGTGTTGTCGTCGTGGTGCTGCCGTCGGCCGGACGTGACGGCCCGCCTGCAGCGGTGGTGCTCGTGGCGACCACAGTGGTGCTGCCGCCGGCGACCGTGGTCGTGCTGCCACCAACGACCGTGGTCGTGCTGCCACCAACGACCGTGGTGCTGGGGGTGTTGTTGACGACCTGACATCCACCCATCACCGGACGCAGGTAGACCTGACCGGTCACCTGCACCAGTTCTTCGGCCTGACGCTGGTTCTTCACTCCGGGAAGGTTGACGACGATCGTGTCACCCTGACGCAAGATCTCCGGCTCCGACACACCGAGACTGTCGACTCGCTCGCGAATCTTCTCTACGGCCAGATCGAGGCTCTGGGAGTTGTAACTGGTGCCGTCCTTGGGCCGCTGGGTGACAGAGATGCCGCCCTGCAGATCGAGGCCGAGCGCAGGCTTGGTGTCGGTAAGCAGTACGGCGAACAACGCACCGTACGCGAGCACCACAATACCCACGAGGGAGATGACGAGCTTCTTGCGCATGAACTGGGTCAGTCGTCGATTTCGGTGCCGGCGGCGGGCTGGATCTTGCCCTTGGCGTTGTTGACATCTTCCACGGTGGGCTCGGCTGTCTCACCCTTGGCGGTGTCGACCTTGCGCTGGATGGCGGCGCGAGCGATGCGGATCTGCACGTTGTCGTCGATCTCCAGCCATGCAATATCACCTTCGAAGGCGCTGATGAACCCGTAGAGGCCGGAGGTCGTCATGACCTCGTCACCGACCTCGACCGAGCTCTGCAAGGACGCCGACTCGCGCTGGCGGCGCTTCTGCGGACGGATCAGCAGGAAGTACATCGCCAACGGGATCAGCAAGAAGATGATCAACGACGGCAACGGATTCGATTTATTGGCTGCGAGCAGCGTGGAAAGCATGGACGGTCCAGATCTTCGCGGAGGAACGGCCTAGTGGCCGACGGGCGATTCTAGCCAGGGCAGCCCGCAATGCGCGGTTCACCCCGGTGACAGGAAGGTCAACCCCAGATGGACAGTTCGTGACGACGCAGGTCGTTGAAGGTTCCAGCCGTGATCGCATCACGCATCCGGGCCATCAACTGCAGCGTCCACGCGATGTTGTGGAGGCTGACCAGGCGTGCGGCAGTGGGTTCGCCAACCTGGAACAGGTGGCGGATGTAGCCCCGGCTGTGGCGGGCGCAGACCTCGCAGCCGCACTCTGCATCCATCGGCTCGTCGCTCAACGCATGAACTGCATTCTTGATGTGCAGTTTGCCGGTGCTGGTGAGCGCTGTGCCGTGGCGACCGATGCGGGTCTGCATCACGCAGTCGAACTGATCGACGCCGAGCGCAACGGCCTCGACGAGGCTGGCCGGGTCGCCGACGCCCATCAAATAGCGGGGCCGGTCCGCAGGCAGGTGTTCGATCGCGGCTGCAAGCGCCGGCAACATCTCCGCCCGTGTCTCCCCCACGCTGAGACCACCGATCCCATATCCGTCGAAGCCGAGCTCCACCGTGCGCTGGGCACTCTCTGCGCGCATCACCTCGTCGACACCGCCTTGCACGATGCCGAACAGGGCCTGATCGGGCCGCTGATGCGCGACTTTCGCTCGCGCTGCCCACATCGATGTGCGCTCTACCGCACGACGGACGACCTCAGGCGGGGATGGAAGCGGCGGGCACACATCGAGCACCATCTGGATATCGGCCCCCAACAACTCCTGGGTGTGAACCGCGAGTTCCGGTGTGAAGCGAAGTTTGGAACCGTCGTAGGTGCTCTTGAACGTGACCCCGTCGTCGTCGACCTTCGGGTCGAGGCTGAACACTTGAAACCCGCCGGAGTCAGTGAGCGTCAAGCCGCCCCAGCCGGCAAACTTCCCCAGTCCGCCCAGGTGGGCCACAGTCTCCGCACCTGGGCGCAGCATCAGGTGGTAGGTGTTGCCCAGCACGATCTCGGCCCCGAGCCGTTCATAGTCGGCGGCGCTGAGGTACTTGATCGCACCCCGCGTGCCCACGGGCATGAAGCACGGTGTGCGATAGCTGCCCCGAGCGGTATGGCCCACACCGGTGCGTGCGGCGCCATCGCCAGCCAGCAGTTCGAAATGAACGGGATGCATCTAGTTCACACTCCGATCCAGCAACATCGCGTCGCCGAAACTCAAGAAGCGGTACTGCTCGCGCAACGCCTCGTCGTACAGTTCCCGCCAGCGCGGGCCGATGAACGCGTCGATCATCATCAACAAGGTCGTGCGCGGCATGTGGAAGTTGGTCATCAGCACGTCGACGACCTTCCAGTCGTACGGGCGATGGATGAACAGCCGGGTTCGTCCAGCGCCGGTGCCGAACGTCGCCGCGCTCTCGAGCGCACGAACGCTGGTGGTGCCGACGGCGACGACCCGCCGGGCAGCCGCGCACGCCTCCAGCACTTCTGGCTGCACCCGGTACCGCTCGCTGTGGATCACGTGGTCGCGCGGGTCGGCGGCGCTGACCGGCTTGAACGTGTCGAGCCCGACCACCAACTCGACCCGACGGGTCTGAATGCCCATCGCCTCGATCCGCTGCATCAGCTCGGGCGTGAAGTGCAGACCGGCCGTCGGCGCTGCGGACGAGGCCGGCTCGGCGGCATAAATCGTCTGATACCGATCGTCGCCAGCTGACCGGGCCGTGATGTACGGCGGCAGGGGCATCTCGCCATGCTCGTGCAACAACGTCAGCGGATCGCCCTCACCGATCAACTCGATGATCATCGTGTCGCCGCTCTCGCTGCGGCGCACGACACGGACCAACGGCTCGCCGTCACAGAACAGTTCCTCGCCCGGATGCAGCTTCTTGGCCGGACGAACCATTGCTTCCCATGTGCGGCGCTCGGTATCGAGCGGTTCCAGCAAGAGCGCCTCGGCCCCTCCCCCGCTGGCGCGGTGCAGTCGCAGCCGGGCGGGAATCACCTTGGTGTCGTTGACGACCAGCAGATCGCCCTCGCTTAAGTACTCGGGTAGATCGCTCACCTGCCGGTGCAGCGGCGCCGAGGAGCCCTGGTCGACCAGCAGACGCGCTGAATCACGCGGTTCCAGCGGGTGCTGGGCGATGCGCTCGTCGGGCAGCGGGTAGTCGAAATCCTCGAGGCGCATGGCCCGACAAGGCTAACGGCCTCCTCCCCCACCAGCGTTTGAAGGCGTAACCGCACCGGGTGCGGTTACGCCTTCAAACGCTGCGGCCGACGCTGACGCGCCGGGCTACTTGGGTCAGGCCAGGGTTGCCAGCACCGCGTTGAACGTGGCGCTGGGGCGCATGATCGCAGTGGTCTTGACCACGTCGGGCGCGTAGTAACCGCCGATATCGGCCGGCTGGCCCTGTACAGCGGTGAGTTCGGCAACGATCGTCGCCTCCTCAGCGCTCAGCTTGGCGGCCAACGGCGCAAACTTGGCGGCCAGCGCCGGGTCGGCGGTCTGTGCGGCCAACTCCTGGGCCCAGTAGAGGGCGATGTAGAAGTGGCTGCCGCGGTTGTCGAGCTGACCAACCTTGCGGGCCGGGCCCTTCTCGTTCTCGAGCAGCGAACCAGTGGCCTTGTCGAGTGAGTCGGCCAGCACCTTGGCGCCCGCGTTCCCGGCGAAGTCCGCCAGGTGTTCGAAGGACGCTGCGAGGGCGAGGAATTCGCCGAGCGAATCCCAGCGCAGGTAGTTCTCCTTCACCAGCTGCTGCACATGCTTGGGTGCCGAGCCACCGGCACCGGTCTCGAACAGACCGCCGCCGGCCATGAGCGGCACGATCGACAGCATCTTGGCGCTGGTGCCCAGTTCCATGATCGGGAACAGGTCGGTGAGATAGTCGCGCAGCACGTTGCCGGTGACCGAGATGGAGTTCAGGCCCTGACGGATGCGACCCAACGAGAAGCGGCAGGCGTCGGCCGGCTCGAGGATCTCGATCTGGAGACCGGTGAGGTCGTGCTGGGGCAGGTACTCGCGCACCTTGGCCAGCAGCGACGCATCGTGCGGGCGTTGCTCGTCGAGCCAGAACACGATCGGGTCGCCGGTCGCGTGTGCACGGTTGACGGCCAGCTTCACCCAATCGCGTACGGGTGCGTCCTTGGTCTGGCACATGCGCCAGATGTCGCCTGCCTCGACCGCGTGCTGCATCAGCACCTGGCCGCTGCCGTCGACCACGTGGACGGTGCCATCGGCGGGCACTTCGAACGTCTTGTCGTGCGAGCCGTACTCCTCGGCGGCCTGGGCCATCAGGCCCACGTTCGGCACGGAACCCATGGTGGACGGGTCGAACGCACCGTGTGCACGGCAATCGTCGATGACAGCCTGATAAATGCCGGCATAGCTGCGATCTGGGATGAGCGCCTTGGTGTCCTGCTCGCCGCCAGCCTTGTTCCACATGTGGCCGGAGGTGCGGATCATCGCCGGCATGGAGGCGTCGACGATCACGTCGCTGGGGACGTGCAGGTTGGTGATTCCGGCGTCGGAGTCCACCATTGCCAGCGCGGGGCCGTTCGCGTAGGTGGCCTCGATGGCGGCGAGGACCGCGTCGCGCTGCTCCGCTGGCAACTTGCCGGCAGCTTCAATGACCGCACCGAGACCGTTGTTCGGGTCGGCGCCGACGGACTGCAGCGCGTCGCCGTACTTGGCGAACACATCGGCGAAGAACACCTTCACGGCGTGACCGAACATGATCGGGTCGGAGACCTTCATCATCGTCGCCTTGAGGTGCAACGAGAACAGCACGCCCTGCTGACGGGCTTCGGCCATCTGCTCGCCATAGAACTTCACGAGCGCGTTCTTGCTCATGAACGTGCCGTCGATGATCTCGCCGGCCTTCAGCGGAGTGCTGGCCTTCAACACGGTGACTGCGCCGTCGACTGCCACGTGTTCGATGCGCACATCGGTGGCCTCGGGCACGGTGACCGACAGCTCGTTGCCGAAGAAGTCACCACCGGTCATGGTGGCCACGTGCGTCGTGGAGTCGGCCGACCACTTGCCCATCGAGTGCGGGTGCTTGCGGGCGTATGCCTTCACCGACGCTGGGGCGCGACGATCGGAGTTGCCTTCACGCAGCACCGGGTTGACGGCGCTGCCCTTGATCTTGTCGTAGCGGGTGCGCAGCGCGCGGTCGGCGTCGGTCTTCGGTTCGTCCGGGTAGTCCGGCAGCCCGTAGCCCTTGGCCTGCAGCTCCTTGATGGCGGCCTTCAGCTGCGGCAGCGAAGCACTGACATTGGGCAGCTTGATGATGTTGGCCGAAGGCTGCAGAGCGAGCTGTCCCAGTTCGGCGAGCGCATCGGGCACACGCTGGGCCTCGGTGAGCTGCTCCGGGAACTGGGCCAGGATGCGACCGGCGAGTGAGATGTCACGGAGTTCGACCTCCACGCCGCACACACCGGCGTAGGCCTGGATGATCGGTAGCAACGAGTAGGTGGCCAGCAGCGGCGCCTCGTCGGTGTAGGTGTAGACGATCTTGGACATGTCGGCGCGTTCCTCTACTTGTATCGGACTTGTACACCTTAGCCCTCGGCGAGTCGTCCGGGTCAACCTCCTCCGTCGTAGCATCGGGGGCGATGGAATTCTCATGGACGCCTGAGCAGCAAGCACTTCGAACCGAGGCTGCCGAGGTCGCCCGAGCAGCCGTCGAGCGGTATGGCCGCTCGAACGATTCGTGGATCAACGGCTATTCGAAGGAGTTCTCCAAGGAGCTCGGTGCCCGCGGCTGGATCGGGATGACCTGGCCCGACAACGCCTACAGCGGCGCCCGCCGCCCAGGACTCGACCGACTCATCGTCGGCGAGGAAATGATCAAGGCCGGTGCCCCGATCGGCGCCTCTTGGTTCGGGGATCGGCAGATGGGCCCCGGCCTGCTGGCCTACGGCACCCCCGATCAGCAGGCAGAGTTCCTGCCAGCCATCGTCGCCGGCGAAACAACATGGTGTATCGGGATGAGCGAGCCGAACGCCGGCAGCGACTTGGCCGGTCTCACCACCGCTGCCGTCCGTGACGGCGACGACTGGGTGATCAACGGCCAGAAGATCTGGACCAGCTTCGGCGCAGTATCCGATTACTGCTACCTGATCTGCCGCACCCGCAAAGAAGGTCCACCGCACGCCGGCATCAGCGAGATCATCGTGCCGATGAACACCCCCGGCATCGAAGTGCGCGAGATCAAGGATCTCACCACCAACCGCCACTTCTGCGAGGTGTTCTTCACTGACGTACGCGTGCCCGTGAGCAACCTCGTCGGGGTCGAAGGCGCGGCGTTCAAGCAGACGATGGCGCAGCTCGAGCACGAACGTGGCGGCATCGATCGGGTCGTCAGCAACTACGCGCTGTACCTCGCTGCCCGAGCACGAGCCGACACCACCGACCCGTTGGTGCGCCAAGAGATCGCCCGGCTCGAGATCGGCTATCGCATCGGGCGCATCCTGGTCACACGCGAGGTGCTCAAGCAGGCACCGGCCGGATTCAGTGCTGCCACCAAGTGTTTCGGGACCGAACACGAGCAACGCGTGGCCGACTTCGTCTGGCGCACCCTGGGCCCCGACGGCACACTCTGGGACGACACGACCAAGGGCCTCTGCTACAACCCGGGATACACCATCATGGGCGGTACGTCGAACGTGATGCGCAACATCATCGGCGAACGAGTGCTCGGTCTGCCTCGCTAGGACCCGCCCGAGCCTGAGTAGCGTCGCCCCATGGCCGACCTTCTCGCCCTCTCTTCACGCATCATCGACAGCGGTTTCACCGACCAGCCCGTCAACCGTGTCACCAACGAGTTGAGTGAGGTCGCCGATGGTGTGGCGATGGTGGAGAGCTTTAGCCATTGCATCGCTCTGCGCACCGCCGAGGGTCTGATGTGCTTCGACGCCTCCGGCGTGCACACCGGAGAGGCCGTGCGGGCTGCGCTGCGCACCTGGTCAACCTTGCCGGTCAGCCACCTCGTCTACACCCATGGCCATGCCGATCATGTGGGCGGCAGCACGTTCTTCAGCGACGACCACCCGCACGTGATCGGCCACGAAAACGTTGCCGCCCGCCTCGACCGCTACGACTACACGAACAACTGGAATCTGATCATCAACAACCGCCAGTTCGGTGGCGTGGCCGGCGATCTCAACCTCAGCGTCGGCGCTGGCGATATCGGTGTGGCCGTGCAGGCGAACCCAAAGGCGCGACGCTTCCTCCCCAGCAGCACGCTGCGGCCGGACGAAACATTCACCACACACCATTCCGTCACCGTCGGCGACGAAACGATCGACTTCCATCACGGCCGCGGCGAGACCGACGATCATCTCTGGGCCTGGCTCCCCGAGCGTAAGGCACTCGTCACTGGTGACTTTCTGATCTGGAACTTCCCCAATGCGGGTAACCCACAGAAGGTGCAGCGCTACCCGATGGAATGGGCTCGCTCGCTGCGGGCGATGGCCGCCACCGGCGCCGAGTTGCTGCTCCCCGCGCACGGTCTGCCGATCGAGGGTGCAGCGCGTATCGAGCGCGTCCTCACAGAGATCGCGCAGGCACTCGAGGATCTCGAAACAGAGGTCGTCGCGATGATGAACGCTGGCGAGACGCTCGACACGATCATCCACACTGTGAAGGTGCCCGCCGACACGCTGGCCAAGCCCTACTTGCGACCGTTGTACGACGAACCCGAGTTCGTGGTGCACAACATCTGGCGCTTGTACGGCGGTTGGTGGGACGGTGCCGCCTCACGGCTGAAGCCCTCACCCGACGCCCACCTGGCAACGGCGATCGCCGATCTCGCAGGCGGCGCCGGGGCACTACTGCAACGTGCCCAGCAGGCAGTGGCCGACAGCGACCTACGCCTGGCGTGCCACTTCGCCGACCTCGCCGGATGGGCGGCCCCCGACGACACTGCTATCCATCACGGTCGGGCCGAGATCTACCTGGCGCGACGCAAAGCCGAACCAAGCCTGATGAGCAAGGGCATCTTCGCCGCCGCCGCGCGAGAGAGCCGCCTGGTCGCCGAACGCCACGCGCCTACTGCCGACTGAGGCTCACCAACACCAGCGCTGCTGCTGCCGCGCCCATGCCCACGAACTGCCACTTCCCGACCCGTTCCTTGTCGACGGCGAGCGCCAGCGCGACGGTGCTCGCTGGGTAGAGCGAGGCCACCACCGCAACGATCGCCAGCATCCCGCCGCGCACCGCCACGAGGTACAGCAAGTTGGCGCCCATGTCGAACACACCGGCCGCCATGGCGATCTGCAGAGAACCGCGGTGCTTCACCGGCCGGGCCCGGACTACACCGCTGACGATCAGCAGGAACGGCACCGAGGCGAATCTGGCGATGACCAACGGCCACATACCCGAGTGGGTGTCGGTGCGGTCGAGCGCCACGAACAGCGACCCGAAACACGCACCGACGAACACGGCCAGCACCACGATGCGCCGCGGGGTGTTGTGTTGGTGTGTGCCGAGCGCGCCGCTCACCAGGGCGACAGCGCACACAGCGACCACGATGCCCACGATGGCGAACACACCCGGCCGTTCACCGGACGCCAGCCCCACTGCGACGGGCACTGCTGCCCCGACGACTGCGCTCACCGGGGCAACCACAGAGACGTCGCCGTGCGCAAACCCGTGATACAAGCCGACGACGCCCAACGACCCGACGATGCCGCCACCAGCTGCCCACCACCAAGTTGCTGCACCCG
>CAIXHI010000195.1 GCA_903919215.1 uncultured Acidimicrobiaceae bacterium | reverse complement strand
GGCCGTGGTTGGTGAGCACCAGGTACCACTCGGGGCCAGCGGAATCGACGGCCACTGTCCCCATGTCGAGGTTGGCGATCTCCACCTGCGGCAGGCGGTCGACGATCGCCACCTGTCGACCGGCAACCCGCGCGGTTCCGGGGGTCGGTGCGGAGAAGACACCACCGGCGAGGGTGTCGAAGACCACCACGCGCCCGATGAGCGACGAACGCGGGTGGGCGTTGGCAGCCGGGGCCGGGGTGACACCGTCGGCGAGCACGGAGACGCGCTGCACCTCGCCACTGATCGGGTACACCGACACGATGTCGCCATCGGTGGGTGCGCCGACACCACTGCTGCGGGTCGGGAACAAGTTCGTCGAGCGCGACACGAACAGCACTTCACCATCGCTGAGCCCCAGCGCCGGTTGTGTCGCTCCGGCATCGGCGGCGATCGGCGGTGCCGATGGATCTCCGGCAACGCGACTCACCAAGCGCAACGTGCTGTCGTCGCGACCGAACAGGTACACCTGTGGCAGGCAGGTGGGCGAACAGGCCGGCAGCACTGCCCCGGGTACGAGATCGGTGGCAGTGGAGACGAAGGCCACGAATCGGCCGTCGGCCGAGACCGACGCACTGTCTGCATTCCCGATGGCCATGGTTGCCGCGGGCGCCGTCGCTGCAGTGGATCGGGAGACACGGTGGACGCTCGTCGACACATCAGTGACGGTGCGGTCCCACACGAACACGTCGCTGGGCGGCGGGGTAGTGGTGAGTGGGTCGGCGCCCCAGGTAGGGGTCGCTGCTGCTGAGTCGGCATCAGAGGTGTAGGCCACCACGGTGCCGTCAGCGCTGATCGACGGTTGGCGCAGACCACTGTGCACATGCGAACTGACCGGCAACTCGACCGGAGTGCCGGCCACCGACTGCGAGCGACCGTCCGTCCCGAAGGGAACGGTGAGGTCGACCAGTGTGATGCCGGTGAGTTCGTCGGCGGCGGTGCCCACATTGTGCGTATATGCCACCACCGTGCCGTCGGCCGAGACCGCTGGCGGTTCAGTGGCACTCACGTTGTCGGCGGCCGAAGCCTGGAACCCTGATCCGCCCCCGGATGACACCAGTTCGGCATCACCGATCGTTCCACCACACGTCGGCAGTGTCTGACTGTAGATGTCCCAGCGGCTTCCCTGGTCGTCGTCGCGGAACAGGTCGTAGGCGATCTGGGTGACGAACATGACCGTGCACCCGTCGCCGCTGAGCACTGGCCACACCGACTCGCCGGGGTGGACGTCGGCGGACAGTGGAGTGATCTCGACGATCGACCCGTTGTCGCGCTGCTGCACGAAGATGGTGCTCTCACGCGGGTCGCCAGCAACCGTCGGCGCAGCGGCGAACGCGATCAGGCGACCGTCGGCCGAGATGCTGGGCATGTGCGAGGCCACAGCCTCCACGGTGGGCACAGACTGCACCCCAGCGGGTCGAGACTCCACTCGCCCGGCCGCCACCTGGGTGACGCCCAGCGTGACCAGTGAGACGGCTGCACTCCCGAGGAGCCAGCGAAGCGGGGCCGACATGGATTGCATTGTGTGGTTTCTGGGTGACCGGGAAGCGACGAAGCTATGGACGGGAGGTGAAGTACCGGCAAAGCGCTGCGACCAGACCCGCCAGCGAATGATCGGTTGCGACCGCCGAAACCTTGAGTCC
>CAIXHI010000194.1 GCA_903919215.1 uncultured Acidimicrobiaceae bacterium | reverse complement strand
TCGAAGCCGCCGTGGCTGCCGCTGTGGCCAAGTACGGCCGACTCGACATCATGTTCGCCAATGCCGGCAAGGCGCCGGCTGGTATGGGCACGATCGCCCTCGAAGACATCACCGGCGCCGAATGGGACGACGTCAACGACGTGGTCTACAAGGGTGTGTTCTACGCCGGCAAGCATGCGTGCCGGCAGATGAAGACGCAGGAAGAGGGCGGCAACATCGTCGTCACCGTCTCGGCCGGTGGCCACAACGCGTACCCCGGCTTCGGTCCGTACACCTCCGGCAAGGCCGGCGCGATCGGCATCGTCCGTGCGATGGCCTACGACTGGGGTCGCTACGGCATCCGCGTCAACGGCCTCTCACCCACACATGGCATGTCGGTGAACTTCGCCCTCCCGCCCGACACTCCCGCCCTGGGTATGTCGTACGAGGAAGCGGCGCTGGCCGAGTCCGGTGCCACCTGGGACGCGGCCACGATGTTCCCCGGCCCGCTCAAGGTGAAGCGCCCGCCGTCGCTCCAGGACAATGCCAACGTCGCCACGTTCCTGGCCTCCGACGACTCGGCCTACATGTCGGGCATCGTCATCAAGTCCTGTGACGGCGGCAACTTCGCCCGCACCTCGATTCCGATCCCGGAGAACTGGTCGCTCGAAGACGAGGCCTGAGTCCTCGCTCGACCTCGCTCGGCATCAGCGACAGCCCCGTGGCACTCACCCGAGTGCCACGGGGCTGTTGCGCGTTCAACGCCGGTGCGGGGCGGTCAGAGCGACTCGACGAGCGCGATGACGTGTTGCGCCATCGGCGTGTGCACCAACTCAATGAAGAAGCCCAGGGCGCCCAGCGTGTCGAGGTACACGATCCCGTACGTGCCATCCGGCCGGAGTGAGCTGCCCACCTCGAAGCAGGCCTCGACGCCGCCCGGCCGCTGCGTCGGGTCGTCAGTGGCGTAACCGACGTGGAACACGCCCTCGCCGCGCGCATCAAGGAACTCGCGCGCGGGCCCCTGCCCCTGGCCGGGTTCCACCAGCTCGACCACCAGCGACCCCCACCGGCCGAACGCATTCCGGTTCGCGATCGTGCCCTCCCACTCGCGGTGCCGGGCCTGGTAGTTGGTGTCGAGACGGTGGAACTTCGGGACACCGAGCAGTGTTCGGTACGTAGCCATCCCCACGTCGATGTCGCGGACGGCGACACCGAGGTGGTAGAGCTGCCCGTCAATGGCGGGGGTCGAGAACACATCGTTCATGATTGGAACCTCCTTGCGTACCAGCGGTGACGCTCTGCCAGTTGCACGTCGCGTGCCGCCTGATCGAACAAGGGGTGCTCGAGCGGCAGGTGGGCACGCACGTCGGCCAGTGGCGTCAGAACAGCCACCGGGGTAGGCATCGGGGTCGTCGGGCGCAACCAGCGATAGAACAGGAACCCGCGACGATTCCCTCCGACATCGAGCCAGTTCGGCGTACCCGGATCGCGGTGGGCCAGCACACAGCGGAACCGTCCGTCGGTGTCGACATGCGCGTGGTGATCGTTGATGCTGGTCTGGCGATGCTGGTTGTCCGGAGCCTCCCACCATGCCGTGTTCAGCTGGAAGCTCCAGTAGTCGGCGACCGGCAGTTCAGAGGTAATCACCAGTGCCTGATCCGGGTCGAGTTCCCAGCAGCACACTCCGTAGTTGAGCGGGCTGTTCGCCGGCGGGGTGAACGTCGGCACACCAGGGGGGCGCGTGCCGGGCGGGCCGACGACGTTCGGCTCGTTCTCCGCCCTGATGTTCGTCGAGCGCTGGAACCACCACGTGGTCATCGCGTCGAGCAACTCGCGTGACGAATCGAGTTGCTCAGCCAACCGCTGCGGGGTGAGCGGCGCCGGTTGGCGCGGACGCTTGTCGTCGACGCGTTCGATCGTCAGCCGAGTCGGGCGATCGTCGTGCGGGTCGGTGTGGTAGATCCGTCCGCCGAAACCTCCGTCGACCATCGGGTACATCTCTGGAACCGTGCGCCGCGAGCGACCGCTGTCCCGGGTCAGCGGTTGCCAGTTCGCAGGCCCCGACTCGGCATCGGGTGCTGCCGCGCTGGCGATGATGTCGACGGTGCCATCCTCGTTCGGTACGAGATCCCGCGACCAGAATTTCCCCAGCTGCAGATCTCGTCCGCCGTGGTCGACGTTCACCCGGTACGTCGCCTCCGGTCGCACCGGTGCGGTGACGTACGTGATGTAGGTGTCCGGCCCGGCGTACTTGAAACGGTCGTCGAGCGAGCGGAAGAACGTCGGGAAGTCGGGGTCGTCGAACTCCATGCGCTGCTGCAGGGTCATCAACGCCATGCGCGCGACGCTGCGCAGGGCCTCGGCCAACTCCTGCGGGTTGTCGACATCCTCGAGATCGTCGATCGTGCGCGTGCCGAACATTCGCAGGTCGTCGCACAGCCCCTGCCACGCCTCGCGCAGGATCACTCGGTCGTCAGGGTTGATGGTGCTCATGGTGCTCCCCCATTGCTCGCCCGCTCAGTCGATGTCGTATCGCTCGATGTAGCCCGCCATGCGGTCTCGGATCGCCCCCGCGGTCAGACCGAAGTCCGAGGCCGCGTAACGGTGTGCCCCGTGCTTGTCCTTGGGTCGGTCGCGCCTCCACTGCTGCATCGCCGCCTCCGCAACAGGGGTGTACTCGCGGCCCAGGCGGGCGTAGATCTCGCGTGCCGTGCCGACGGGGTCGGCGATGAAGCGTCGATAGCTCACGTCGATGATCGTCCGCTCGGGTGCTGCCGCGCGGGCACTCTCCATTCGGTCGGCAGCAAGTGACCAGATGCGCAGGCGATGCGCGCCGAGTTCCTGCGCCGTGAACCCCCCGGGGCCGAAGCCCATCGAGCCGATCAGGCTGCAGCCCGACACGATCGTGTCGGCGGGGTCGCGGTAGATGTGTACGAAGACTGCATCGGGGAACTCGTGGAGCATCGCACTCAGACCGAACGTGTGGCTGGGGTTCTTCAGCAGCCATGTGCGGTCCGTATCGTCCGCGCCGATCAGACGCAGGTTGTCGGCGTAGCGACGGTACGAGGGCCGTTCGTCCTGGGTGACGAACCACTCGTGATACGCGGGAAGGGCCAGCGACGACACCCACAGCATGCTGACGAACGACTGCCGCATGATCTGCAGGCACTCCTCAGGATCCTCGGGGCCGACGTCGTGCAGCGCGTTGGGACCATTGACCCGATAGGCCTCGACAGCCCGCTGGTACTCGGGTTGATCGGCCCACTTGTCCGGTGTCGGCCGGGGGCGGGGGCGCGGCGCCAACCATGCGGGGATCCATTGATGCGCGGGATCGGCGGCGAGGATCTGATGCAGTGCGGTCGTGCCCGAGCGAGGTAAGCCGAGTACCACCAGTTGCGGAGCCAGCGGCGCAGTGAGGCACTCCGGCCGGGCAGCCCAGGCGGCGTGCGAGCACAGCCGGGAGGCGAGCGCATCGACAGCCGTGTAGCGCACGCGCGCGTCCAGCGCCTGACCCGCGTGCGGACTTGTCGCGGCTGCGGTGATCAGCGCTGCCAGCCCAGGCCGATGGTCGGCGTTGCCGAAGTCGGTGAGCCCGCCCACCGCCGCCGATGCAGCCGACTCGAGCTCATCGATCGACAACGTCACGACGGTTCTGCCGCCCGCGTGCGCATCACCTGGGTGACGGCGAGAACTGAAGTGACCCCGCCGTCGACGATCAGCGACTGGCCGGTGATGAACCGCGACTCGTCACCGGCGAGGAACAACGCGGCCCACGCCGCATCCCAACCGTCACCCTCGATGCCCAGGACGTTCAGGTCGTTACGCAGATCACGAGCCAGCGCGCCGCCGCCACCGAGTCGCTCGACATGCGGAGTGTGCAGGTGGCCGGGGACCACACAGTTCACCCGGATGCCATCCTTGCCGAGGTTCACGGCCATGTCGCGGGTGAGCGGGCCGACGGCGGCCTTGGCGGTGCCGTAGCCGACCACACCGGTGGCCTGCACGCCGGCGACGGAACCGATGTTGATGATCGACCCGTGGCCGGACGCGCGTAGATGAGGCAAGGCGTGCGACGCCATACGGACGATGACCTTGAGGTTGCCGTCGTAGATCTGATCCCACACGTCTTCGTCGAACTGATCGAGCGATACGTGCTGGTGCACCGCGACGTTGTTGACCACGATGTCCAGCCGTCCGAAATGCTCGACGGTCGTTTGCACGGCGCGGGCGCAGTCCGCGCCGCTGGTCGTATCCCCCACCACGCCGATCGCATTGCCACCCTCGCCGGTGATGTCCGCGACGGTGGTCGCCGTTCGTTCCGCGGTACGCCCCATCACCACGATGCCCGCGCCATGTGCCGCGAACAGGCGGGCGATGGCCGAGCCGGTTCCGGGATAGTCGCCGGTGGTTCCACCCCCAACGATGAGTGCAACGCGGCCGGCGAGGCGGCCCTCGGGATGATGGGGAACCGAGTCCGCGCTCACGCGCCCCTCACGATCGATGAAGCCCCGACACAACACGCCACGCGCATACCCCCCGGTGGCACGGTTCGACGGCGCCGACGTGCCGGAGAAAACGCTACACCATTGTCCTCTTTGTGGCAGTTGGCGGATTGGGGTTGATTCAGGACACTCAGTAGTCTCAGCCGCTGACGTCGACATGCCGGAGGATCTCCCACGATGGAGAATTTGCAGAACGAGTTCGTAGTGAACCGCCCGATCGAGCAGGCCTGGGCAGTGCTCACCGACCTGGAGCGCATCGCGCCGTGTCTTCCTGGCGCGCAGCTACAAGAGATCGAGGGCGAGTTCTACCGCGGCGTCGTCAAGGTCAAGCTGGGCCCGATCTCCACCGCCTTCAAGGGACAGGCCCAGTTCCTCGAGCGCGACGATGCCGGCCACCGTGCCGTACTTCGCGGCGAGGGCCGCGACACCGGCGGCAAGGGCAACGCCGACGCGTTGATCACCGCTGAACTGCAGTCACTCACCGCCACCACTACGAAGTGTGTCGTCACCACCGAGTTGCGCGTCACCGGCAAGGTCGCCCAGTTCGGTCGCGGCATCATGGGCGATATCAGCGAGAAGCTGATGACCCAGTTCGCCAACAACCTCAACACGATGCTCGATGCCGATCAGACTCCGGCCGTCGAAACGACGACCGAACCTGCCGCCGACGCCGAACCCACAGTCGTCGCCGTTTCCGGCGAGGCACCCGCACCCGCGGTGCGCACGGTGAACGGCCCGGAGGCTGCACCCATTCAGCTCAGTGGCCTCGCCGGTGGTGCAGTGCTGAAGCGGGTCGTCCCGCTGCTCGCCGCTGTCGCCGCGATCGTGGTCGCCGCGGTGCTGATCTGGGGTTGACCAACTCGGCCTTGAGCCAATGAGTTATATAAGTGTACTCTGCGACAATGAGCTCCCCGGTTGCAGCGCGTTTCGTCGGCTCGGCGGTCCACCGAAAGGAGGATCGCCGTCTCCTGACCGGCCATGGTCAGTACGTCGCTGACGCCTCGGCGCCGCGCATGGTGCACGCCGCCTTCTTGCGCAGCGAGCACGCCAAGGCGCGACTCAACAGCGTCAACATCGAGGCCGCCTTGACGGCACCCGGCGTCGTCGCCGTGTACCTGTGGTCCGACTTCCACGAGAAGTTCGGCGAGGCGTGGCACGCGATGCTCGGCCAGGAGCTCGTCGTCCCGCCGCCGCTGGCGATCATGGACGTGCGCTACGTGGGCGACCCGATCGCCCTGGTGATCGCCGAGAGCCGCGCGCTCGCCGAGGATGCATGCGGCCTGATCGAGGTCGACTACGAAGCAGAACAGGCCACCGTCGATTACGCCACGGCAGCTGCCGACGGCAATGTGGTCCACGCCGCGTGGGGCCTGCCGTCGAACGTGATGGTCGAGATGCCGTTCACGCCCATGTCGCCCGACCTCGACGAGACGTTCAACTCGGTGCAACATGTGGTCGAGACCACCATCATCCAGAACCGCTACCTGTGCGTCCCGATGGAAACTCGCGGCGTGCTCGCATCCTGGGTTCCGGGCCTCGAGGAACTCGACCTGATTGTCTCTACGCAGTCGGTGCACGAAACCCGCAACTTCTTCGCCCGCTACCTCGGTCTCGATGAGGGTGCCGTACGTGTGAGCGCTCGCGACGTCGGCGGCGGATTCGGCCAGAAGATGTTCGTGTTCCGCGAGGAGTGCGCCGTCGTGCTGGCGACGAAGCTGCTCGGTCGCCCCGTGAAGTGGATCGAAGACCGTCTGGAGAACCTCACCAGCGCCGGCCACTCGCGCAACGAACTGGGTAAAGTCCGCATGGCGATCAGCGCCGACGGCATCATTGAGGCGATCACCGTCGACCACGTTGCCGACGTGGGTGCCTACACACCCTGCCCGGCCGTGATGGACCCCACGCTGCTGCCCGGGCCGTACCGCATCCCCCGCCTCGGTTTCTCCACGCAGATGGTGTGGACCAACACGATGGGCAAGGCCGCCTACCGCGGCCCATGGATGTTCGAGACAACGGCCCGCGAGATGGCCATCGACATCGCCGCCCGCCAGATCGGGATGGACCCCGCAGAACTGCGTCGCCGCAACCTGCTCTCGCTCGCCGAACTGCCATTCACCTCGCCCGGCGGGAAGGTGTTCCAGGAGATCACCCCGCTCGAAACCCTTGAGCAGGCGCTCGGGATGCTCGGCTACGAGGAGTTCCGTAAGGAGCAGGCTGAGGCCCGCGAGCAAGGCCGTTGGCTCGGTGTTGGCATCTGTGTCTATGTCGAACCCACCTCGATGGAGCAGGCGACGCTGGGCACCGAGGGCGCCACCATCCGTATCGACTCCAACGGCAAGGTGGTGGCCTACCTGAGCACCAGCTCGCACGGACAGAGCGTCGAGACGACGATGGCGCAGATCATCGCCGACGATCTCGGCGTCGCCTACGACGACGTGACGGTGGTTCAGGGCGACACACAATCGACGCCGTATGGTCCCGGCACCGGCGGCAGCCGCACAGCGGTCATCGCCGGCGGCGCGGCCCACGACGCAGCAGTCGCCGTGCGCGACAAGGTGCTCGCCATCGCGGCGCACATGATGGAAGCTGCCCCGGAAGACCTGCAGATCGCCGAAGGCGTGATCGCCGTGCGCGGCACACCAGATCGTTCGCTGACGATGAAGGAAGTGGCCACCCAGGCGTACACCAACGCCCACACGCTGCCGGGCGACGTGGGCAGCGGGCTGGAAGCCACGATCCGATTCAAGCCGAAGCGCTTCCCCACGTGGTCGAACGCGACGCATGTGTGCGTCGTGGAGATCGACCCCGACACGTTCATCCCCCGCATCCTGCGCTACATCGTGTCGGAGGACTGCGGCAAGATGATCAACCCGCAGGTCGTCGAAGTTCAGATTTTCGGCGGTGTCGTACAAGGGCTGGGCGGTGTGCTCTACGAGGAC
>CAIXHI010000193.1 GCA_903919215.1 uncultured Acidimicrobiaceae bacterium | reverse complement strand
GGCCGCGGTTCGTCGGTCTGGAAGCGGGTACGCATCTGCTCGGTGGGCTTGATCAGCCGGATGTCCTGCAACGCCGGAACATTCGAGTCGAGCGTGCTGCGCGTCAACTCGGCGAACGAGACATCCTGTTTCTGCACATTGTCGATACCCAGCGCGTGACGCGTGGCCTCGATGTTGTAGGCGATGTACTTGGCTTCCTTGTCCTTCTGGTTCGGGTTCACGACCAGTGACTGAATGGCGCTGGGGTAGATCACACCGCCGACGAGGGCGACCACGGCCCACAGACCCGAGGCCACCACCGCCGGCCGCCAGCGGTCGGTCTTCAGCGTGCTGAGGAACAACGCTGCGGTGAGAAAAGCGATGAGCGTGAGCAACAAGATCGCAGGAAGCTGCGCGTTGTCGATCGCGTAGGTGATGCCACGCACCGCGCCACGACTGGCGGTGGTCTGCTCGTAGCGCGTGACCCAGTAGTCGCCAGCCTTGAGAATCGCCAGCAGCGCGAGCAACACCGCCACATGGGCCTTGGTGGCACGGCGCACCTTGGGGCGGTTGGCGGCGAACACGATGCCGCCCGACAGCAGATGGGTGAAGATGACCAGCACGGTGATCAGTGCCGTAGCAATGAACAGCCAGTCGAGCACGAACGTCACGAACGGCAGCTTGAACATGTAGAACCCGACGTCGTTACCGAAGTGCGGGTCGTTGATGCCGAACGACTTGCTGTTGCGGAACATCAGCCAGTCCTGCCACCGATCCGTCGTCGGCAGTGCAACGAGCAGGCCGAGCACGGCGGCGACACCGAAACGGAACAATCGCAGACGGTGACCAAAGAACTCGTGGAAGCGCTCGACCACCGGGTGCACGTTGGCCGAGAACGTGGCGGGGGCGAGACGATCGGCGATGATCAGGTTGAGGACACCGAGCACGATGAACACGCCGGCAAACATGCCAAAGAGCGTGGCCTTCGCACCGAGGACGCCCCAGAACACATCAGTGCGGCCGACCGACTGGTGCCACAGGTAATCGACGTAGAACCCGGCAAAGAACCGCAACGAGAACAAGCCGACGAGGATCACCGCCGCGGCAATGATCAAGATGATCCGGCCACGGTCGCTGACACGGCGACGGGGAGACGGCTGGCGGGGGAGGTCGGCTGGGTTCCGCACGCGGCGAAGGCTACAGCGGCGCCCGCTGCAGCATGCAGCGGCACCCATCGTGCGCCGGGGCGCACAGATGGTCGGTGGGGAACGGATCACCCGCACGGACGACTCCACCGAGGGTGTTGTCCTCTGCATCGGGGCATGCCGGACCGTTGGGGTCGATCGTCCAGCAGACCGGAGTTCCGGGCGTCAGCGCCGCGAGAGCACCGCGACCGAACGCCATCCGCACCACATCATCGAGGTGTTCGTCGATGCGCTGGGTCTTCCACTCGCGGTAGATGGCACGCACCGACTCGGCCAGCACGGCGTTGTCGCCGGTGGCCGCGGTGACGGCCCGTTCCAGCCGCTCGCGCAGCGGGACGACGATCGACGAGCCGAGCACGTCGACTGCCGGGGCGAGTGCATGGCGACGGTCGATATCGCGCTGGTGCTTGACCAGCGAACCCTCGTCGACGCTGGCTGCGCCGGCGAGTGCAGCGTGGTGCAGTTCGTCATCGATCGCAGCCGCATAGCGCAGGATGTGCTCGGCAGCGACCGGTAGCAGGGCATCGATCGCCATGACCGCATCCTTGCGGCGCAGCACGTGCAGCAGGTCGTTCTGCTCATCGGCCAACACACGCTTGAGCTTGCGAGCGCTCAACACGATCAGCGGTGTGAGTTCCGTGTCGCGGCGGGCGAACGGTGTGTCGTCGAGCGCCAGGTCGTCGTCGGGTGCCGTGGGGGACGGCTGGAACACCGACGGGCGTTCGAGCACCGCCGTGGGAGCCTCAACCTCGGGTGACTCAGGCATCTCGGGCACCAGAGTGAGCCCAGGGCCAGCGTCGAACGACGGGTGGTCGGCCATCGCTCGCTCAGCGACAGCGTCGGTTCGCGACGCACGCAGGCGGGCGAACAGATCGTCGACGGTTGAGCGCGGCGCCTCGGCCACGGGCTCGGGCACCGACTCGTCGGCGGGGGGTGCCGACGGCGGTGCGGGCAAGTGGACCTCGCCGGCGAACAGCGAGACGACCGTCGCGAGACGACCGGTGCCGGCATCCTCGGCTGAGCCGTCCTGCTGATCGTCATCGTCGTGAACCTCGGTCTCGTGCAGTTGCACGACCTCTTCGACCTCATCGACGACCTCTTCGACCAGCTCGACCTCTTCGACGACGACCTCTTCGACGACCGGCTCAACCTCGACGACCGGCTCGGGGGCGCGACGCTCGACGGGAATCATCAGCGGCACCGGCCCAGTGGTGGGTGCCAGGTTGACGAACTCGCTGGGCTCGTTGAGCGGGGCGAGTTCCGACATCACGTCGACCGCCGCGACTCGTGCTCGTTCGAACGCGTTCAACAAGCGGTCGCGACCGTGTACCAGTTGTTCGATCTGCTGGCGGGCCAGTTCCCGACGGCGGGCCAGCTCGCCCAAGACCCGCTCCCGGTAGGCGCGCGCCTCGTTGACCATCTCGCGGCCCTGCTGCTTGGCCATCTGCAGCTCGGACTCGGCATCCGAAGCAGCGTCCTGGCGACGACGCGCGGCCTCGATCTCGGCCTCCTCGCGCAGTCGCTGGGCCTCATCGGTGGCTTCGCGCAACAGGCGCGCAGCACCCTCTTCGGCGCGGCCCTTGATCTGCGCGGCAGCTTCGCGCGATGTGGAGAGGATGCGGGCAGCTTCCTCGCCGAGCATGCGGGTGACGACTTCTTCGTCGAGTGCGATGTTCGGGTTCGGCGTCTGGCGTTGGGCGACGCGGAGCTCGCGATCGAGGAATTTCTCGCGCTCCTGCAAGCGGGCCAGCTCGGCGGCCACCATGCGGAGGAACTCGCGAACCTCCTCCGGTTCGAAGCCGCGGCGCGCCATTGTGAAGTTCGCCGTCGACACCGCCATGGGCGACGAAGGGTCGGGACGTGAGAACGAAATGGCCATCGGCGCAAATCGTAGGTCGCACACGCTCACAAAGGGTGGCAATGGCACATCTGCCATCTGCCATCTGCTCACGGATCAGGTGGAAGGGAGGGTGGCCAGTTTCACCGGGTCGCCACCGATCCGCACCAGTGCGTCGAGTGCTTCCTGCAATGTCGCGACCGGAATGATCTGCACATCGTTGCCCACGACCTTGCGTGCGGCGGCGACAGTGTCGGGCCAGCCCTGCTGATCCTGGGCGGCGGGTACCAGGAAGTACTTGACCCCCACCTGCTGTACGGCCGAGGCCTTCGAGTTCAGCCCGCCGATCGCGCCGACGTTGCCGTTGAGGTCGATGGTGCCGGTGACGGCGACCTTCTTGCCGCCCATCAGATCGCCTTCGGTCAGTTGGTCGATGAGCGTGAGCGTGAATGCCAGACCCGCCGATGGCCCACCAATGAGGTCGGTGTTGATCTCGACGCTGATGCCCTCGGGCAGCTTCACCGTGGTGGTGTCGATCGGCCGGAAGCCGATGATCGTGCGCTGGGTCTGCTCGTTCGGAGCGGCGATCGTCTCGATCGTGCCCTTCATCGCTGTGCCGTTGCGGGTGAACTCAACCTCCACCAAGGTGCCGGGGGCGATGCCCTTGAGGATCGGTGGTAGATCATCGACGGTCTTCAGCGGTGTGCCGTTGACCGCTGTGAGATGGTCGCCCGGGTCGAGCACCTTGTCGGCGGGGCTGAACTGTTCGCACTCGGTGCCGGCCGCGTTGGCCTTCAGGCACAGCAGGAAGTCGACGGTGACATCGCCCGGCTGCAGTTCCACGGGGTAGCCAGCGGCCTTCAACGCGACGTACACCGCATTGTCCTTCGCCGAACGCATCTGCTGCTGACCAGACTGCGTGAGTTGCTGCGCTGTCTGGTCGCCGTACTTGTCGTGGTGACTGAGGAACCTCGCTGCCGCGTCGTCGCGTGTGACGAGCCAGTCGAGCAGGCTGATCTTCGGCTCGGTGATAGTGACGAAGTAGATGCGACCCTTGGTGTCGTAGGTGGTGGCGCCGTTGATCGACAGCCGCGGCTCCACCTGTTCGGCATCGGCTGGCACCAACGCGTACTCGATCGCCTCGTTGACCCTCGCCGTGCACACGGGCGGGTTCACCGACGTGTCGTACGCGGTGCATCTGCTCTTGTTCGCCGCTGCGCTGCTGGGCACGAAGCTCAGCACCAACGGTGCCACTGCCACCAACACACCGATCGCGGCCAGTGGCGCAGCCCACCAACCATGCATCCCGCTGGGGCGGCGGACGCCCACCCCGAGCACTGCCGTGTGCCCAT
>CAIXHI010000192.1 GCA_903919215.1 uncultured Acidimicrobiaceae bacterium | reverse complement strand
GTGGGCGCCCGACCTGGGGCGTGCGAGTGTTGGGAAACAGGGCTGCGTGGCAGGCTGTGGCCATGACGCAGCCCCGTATGCCGGTCGCTTACATCAGCCACGGCGGTGGCCCGTGCTTCTTCATGGACTGGGATCCGCCGCGCGAATGGGACGGGCTACGTGCCGCGCTGGAGGGCATCGGGCCGTCGCTGCCCTCTCAGCCGACGGCGATCGTGGTGGTCACCGCGCACTGGGAGTCACGCGACGTCGCAGTGGACAGCGGCGCCACGCCCGGCCTGATCTACGACTATGGCGGCTTCCCCGCGCACACCTACCAACTCACCTATCCGGCACCCGGTTCGCCAGTCGTGGCGAGCGAGATCGATTCACTGCTCACGGCGGCTGGCATTCCACATCACCTGGAACCCGCGCATGGCTGGGACCACGGTGTGTTCATCCCGCTCAAGGTGATGTTCCCCGACGCGCAGATCCCTGTCGTCGCCGTCTCGGTGCTCGCCGACTTCGACCCGCGCGCCCATCTCGAGCTTGGCCGGGCGCTGGCGCCGCTGCGCGACCAGGGTGTGCTGATCATCGGTAGCGGTTCCAGCTTCCACCACTTCGGCAACTTCGGACGTGAGGAGTTCGCGGTGCCGTTCGACCATTGGCTGCACCTCACACTGGACCAACCCGAGCATCAACGCTGGGAGTCACTGGTGCACTGGACGGACGCACCGCACGCACGCAAGGCGCACGGCCGCGAAGAGCACCTGCTGCCGCTGATGGTGGTGGTGGGCGCGGCCGGTGCCGACGCTGCGCACTCGATCTTCAACCAGCGGGTGATGAACACGACGATGTCGTGTTGGCAGTTCAGCTGAGCTGACCAGCCCGTGGGCACGTGGCAGACTGCGGCCATGCGCACCACACCACGTCTCGCTTCAGCGGCACTGCTCGGTGCCGCCCTGCTCGTCGGCTGCACCAGCGCTGCCAACAGCCAGCCCACGCAGCCCACCACGCTCGCCACCGGATCGTCCGGGACCACCTCGTCCATCGTGTCGCCCACCGGGTCGACGGGGACCACTACGCAGCCCACCGCGACGGTCGTCGACACGGTGCCCGCTGAGATCACGGAGCCCTCCACCACGGTGCTGCCCACCAGCACGGCGCCCGCCGGTGCCTCGGTCACGATCGCTCGTGGCGGGTTCATCACCAAGGACCACGGCAGCTGCACACCCATCAGTTGCAAGTACGTGCAGATCACCGCCACCGGGTGGACGCCAAAGCAGCCGCTGTCCGTCACGTGCTACTCCGACTCGGGCAGCTCGGGCCCGTACCCCAAGTTCGCCGATTCGTCCGGCAACCTCAGCGCGGCCACGACGTGCTTCTTCGGCAACGTCACCCACGTCTACGTCGAGATCGACGGGGCCAAGAGCAACGTCGTCACCCCCTGGAAGGACTGGTAGCCCCCGCCATCCGCAGTGCTCAACGGGCGCGATTCATGCCAGCGTGTGGCACGAACCGAACCCGTGGGAGCTGGACCGGACACCAGCGGCACGAATCGCGCCCGACCTGGCGGCGGCGCGAGAGCGGGTGACGGGAGCCGGCGCTGCGCTCCTCAGGTTGGGAATTCGTTCTGGTCGGGTCCGTGACAAGGTGCTTCGCGCGAAAGACCTGTTCAGAGGGTCCGGGTGGGTCCGGGTGATGTTGCCGTGTGCCGCTCAGTTGTGGCACAGATATGGCACGCCGAGGGCCTCGAGTTGGGAGTGTGTTAGGCGTCGTCCGTCACGTCGGCAAGGATGCTGGGCAGGTCTTGCGAATCGGCAAGCAGCCGGACGATATCGACCTGGTCAGTGGTGACGAAGTAGAACCAGCTGCACGGAAGACCGACGACACGGCGGACTCTGAGTCCCGGGATGTCGCACACCACGCCGACGCGGGGCGATCCGGCGCCAGGCATGCGTGTGATCGCATCGAGTGCTGCCACAGCTGCATCGAAGAACCGTTCACCGAGGGCGTCGCCGCCCTCACGACGGTAGTAGTGGGTTCGAGCGACGAGGTCGGCCTCGGCCAGAGGCCGGAGCAGTGCAATCGTCACGCGCTGGCGCCGAATGCATCCGTACGGAGTGCAGCGACCATGTCGTCGGTGACAACGCGCCCGGCGCCCGATGCAAGCCCCTCCGCGATCAGGTCGCGGAGGCGCTGGGCGGATTGCTCGTGCTGATCGCGTCGGATGAGGTCGCGCAGGTATTCGCTGGTGTTTCCGTAGCTGCCGTCGCGGACGCGTGCATCGATGTAGTCGCGCAACGATTCGGGCAGGGCGAAGCTCATCGTGTTGCGGCTCATCCTGAGATTCTGTACCTGCTATCAACTGTTGTCAACGCGGCATCGATTGCGATTCGCGCTCCACGAAGGTTGCTCAACGGCGTGGGTTTGGCGACGGTGTTGCGCGGTCATGGCTTGCAGGCGAGCGTCGTCCGCCCAGGACACAAAGGGGCTCTCCGCGTGGTGGTGGGGACGGGTGACGGGATCCGTCGCTTCGCTCCGGATCCGGGCGCCGTGCGTGCGGCTGCGCCGCAGAGCGGGTGACGGGATCCGTCGCTTCGGGGGGCTGGCGCCTGCCGGTTGATGCGGCTGCGCCGCTGGGACCGGGGAGCGCCAGCTGGGGCTTCGCTCCGGATCCGTGCGCCCGCTTGAGGCGCCTTCGGCGCGAGAGCGGGTGACGGGAATCGAACCCGCGTTCTCAGCTTGGGAAATCGTTCTGGCCGAGCCCGTGACCTCGGCCTTCGCGCGAAGTACCTGGTCAGAGTATCCATGTGGTTCAGGTGGGTCCGGGTGATGTTGCCTTGTGCCGCTCAGTCGTGGCACGGATATGGCACGCCGTGTGCACACTATTGAAGCGACATCGCTATAGTAGTGCGAGGTGATGAACATGACCGATAACCAGATCGTCGTGGCCGACGCAGCAGCGCTGCTCGGGGTGAACGTTCAGCGCGTCCGCGCGCTGCTCGCTGCCGGCGAGTTGTTCGGCACGAAGGTCGGTTCGGTGTGGCTGGTCGATCCGGTCTCGCTCGCCGCGTATCGCCATGTGCGTCAACCCCATGGTGGGCGGGCACTGGCGCCGGTCACCGCGTGGGCGGCACTGTTGTCGCGGTTCGCTGCCGACGTCTCCCCGGAACTGCGCGAGGTGTTCGACGTGAAGGACGAGCGCCGTCGGCGGCTCGTGGCGCTCGCTGGTCGCGAGATCGACGATTGGCGTTGGCTGGCCCGCCGCCGTGCGAACGTCCACCGTTACGAGACGCGCCCCGCGTATCTGGAGCGTCTCGCGGCGAGGCCGGGGCTGGTTCCTGCGGGGCTGTCGGCCACCACCGCGTCGGCCGCAGGACTCACCGAGACGTCCGCGAGATTCGATGCGTACGCCGACCGGGCAACAATCGAGCGACTCGTCGCAGAGTTCAAGCTGCGTCCCGCCGAGGACGGCAACGTGACCTTGCGTGGCGTCGCGCTCGAGGGCACCCAGCTCGCTGCGGTGCTCGGCTCGCCGCTGCCCGACCTGGCGGTCGCGGTCGATCTGATCGAGGACCGCGACGAGCGAACGAGCGCGGCCGGACGTGCGCTGTTCCGCAAGGCGAGCCGAGGTCGACGATGACGGAACGACTCACCGAAACGCCGGTGTCGTTGAAGGCCGCTGACACGCCGACCTGGCAACTGTGGGCGCACCTGGCGCAACTTGCCCAACATCTACAGCCGACCGATTGGGTGCTCGTCGGCGGCCAGATGGTCGCTCTGCACTGCCACATCGCAGGCATCACACCGGGACGAGCGACCACAGATATCGACATCGTCGCCAATGTGCTGGTCAACCCGGACGCCCTGTTCGCTTGTCGTGACGCCGCGGCCGCCCTCGACCTCACGGCCCAACCGTCAGCGAACAACCGTCGCCAGCATCGCTTCCGCAACGACAACCTGGTGCTCGACGTGATGGTTCCCGACCACATGCCCAAGCACCTGCTGCTGCGCCTGGCGGGTCGCGACCCCGTACCGATCGAGGGTGGCTATCGGGCTCTGCAGCGGGCCGCGCAGTGCGCGATCAGCACGGCGGCCGATGATGCGATCGTGCCGGTGCCCGATCTGCAGGGCGCTCTCGTCCTCAAGGCCCGTGCCTTCATCGCCGACAGCCGCGATCGTGGCCGCCATCAGTTCGACCTGGCGCAACTGAGCGCCGCGGTCGACGACCCGATGACGCTTGCTGCTGCGCTCGACAGCAAAGAGAGGCGGGCACTGCGTCGTGTCGACATGCCACTGACCGTCACCCAAGACCCATGGCTGCGCATCGATGCGGCGCTGCGCGCTGACGCCCTCGAAGCGTGGCAGACACTCACTACGTAGCCCCGCCCGTGCCTGACCTAACGTGCCTCCAACTTGGTCGCGATCACTTCACGACGGGTTCTGGGCGCTGCGCCAGGTGTTCGCCGGCGATCCAGTGCCGTGGATCGCCGGACTCGAGCAGGTCGAGGGCGACGGCAGCCTTGGGGGCGACGGCACGCTTGGGCAGGAGGTTCCATGCTGCGTCGTCGACGACGCGAAGGGCGACTCGTCCGTTTGTATTCGGGACGAACGCGACCTGAGCGTCGAGGTCTCGGAACGATGCTGCGGAGAGGTACAGATCGATGCTGTCGTCCGGAGCGAGCTGTTCGCCGAGTTCGATTGCGGCCCGTACGCCGCCGACCAGTGCCCCGACCAGTTTGGGGAGCGCGTCGGAGTCGGCGCGACTCATGTCGCAGCGCACGAGGTTCGCCCGCCGCTGGTAGCGGCCTGGCCGCTGCAGATCGAGTGCGCCGCTGAGGAGCTCTTGCCACGCATGCACCGGGCCGAGTGGGCGTCCACTGGCGCCGGGAGAGTGCCGACGTGCGACCACGGCATCCCTGGGAACCACCCACACCTTGGCCACCCGCTGACCTGGGAGCTGACCGGCGACCACCAGCTGGCGGACGCGCTCGACCGACAGACCCAGCAGGTCGGCGGCGTCAGCCAGCGGCAGCAGCTCGGACATGAGCGTAATCTATTGGAGTACTCCAAGATATGCAACCGCTCCGAGCCGTCTCGCTGTTGGGAGCAACGTGGAGGACATGTCGGGCGTCTGAACGATGGTGATTCGATTGGCCGTGGACGACGAACAACGGCACGACATGGCGAGTCGCGATCGTCATGTGCAGGTTCATGGTCTCCATCGCGCCGAGATGATCCAGCACAGGGTCTGCTGACCCGGGACGCGACCGCTCGCTGTCGTCGCGCAAGACCTCACCGAGCTGCCGGTTCGATCCCCGCTGCGCTGAGACGCTCGACGAGTCCGTCCCCCTTGACTGGGCGCGCTTCGTGCCAGCGTGCCGCATGTTCCGCGCCCGTGGGGGCTGGTTCGGTCAGCAGCGGCATGAATCGCGCCCGACCTGCGTCGACGGGCTCCAGCGGAGCGGGTGACGGGAATCGAACCCGCGTTCTCAGCTTGGGAATTCGATTGGACGGTGTTTGGCGGGGTTCAGCGACGCAGCGCGATGTGCTCTGAGCTGGTGCGACGAACTCAACGACGCGCGGCGGTCGTCAGCGGCGAACCCATGGTGAACCCATGGCACGGGCTACTTCGATGACCGACGCTTCTGCTGGGTGCACGGCTTCTGTGCGAGAGGGGTGCTCGTGGGTGTGCTGTGGCGGTAGGGGTCTCGCATCTGGACGAGTCCGGAAGCGCTGGCCCGCTGGTCCAGCGCAGGTGCGTTGGGGTTAGGTGTCACTACTGATGGCTTGCTGGCGGCGTTGTCGATGATCATGCTCATGCCCTGCCTCTTGGGTTGAATTCCGCTGAGTAGTAATGCTTCCGGCTGACCCACTTGAAGCCCTCGTGCCGGGAGATCGCTGCCAACTCGACAGGACCCCCAACGGTGTCGGGTCCCAGCAGGAACCGACTGTATCCAATTGTAGTGTCCACCAGGAACCGGGCGAGGTGGATGGCGTCCGCCAATGGCATCGGTGGAACAACGGCCGATCGCCGCTCGCCATCGAAGGCCGCAGTGATGTTGGAGTGGTGGGCGGGGTCTGTCACGGCGAGCACCTTCGGCAGCAGCGCCGGGTCGCTGCCATTCAACATTCGACTGACAGCCTCGGGTTGAGCGTATGCGAGCCAGCCTGACTGATCGCCGCGCACTGCCTGCATCGGCGTTGGGCGCGCCGAGGCGTTCTCAATCACAACCAGCCAGGCCTCGGCATCGCGTTGCCCGCCTGAGTAGCCGGCGATCAGGAAGCCAAGCACCATCGGTTGTGGCGCACCCGTGAACTCGGGAACGTAAAGCTCGTCAAAGACCATGTCGACAAGTAGACCAGCGACCTGTTCTACGGTGTATGTGTCGTCGAGTTGCCAGTGGGCAAACGCAG
>CAIXHI010000191.1 GCA_903919215.1 uncultured Acidimicrobiaceae bacterium | reverse complement strand
GGCAACGGCGACCTGGTCGCGGGTGGCGCCGATCGCACCCAACGTGCGGTCGGCATTCGCGGACGCTTCACCTGCAGCCGTGCCCGCTGCGCTGCTGGCCGTCTCGGCAGCTGTCAGCGCTTCCTTCGCTGTGGACATCGCCTCCGAGGCGAGGGCGACCTCGATCAGCGTGCCCTCGGTGATCGTCACCGTCGACAACCGATCCAGACTGCAACCGAGACGGGCCGCAGTTGCCGTGGCCGTGGCCGCCTTGCCGGTTGCAAGTTGCTCCGCCTCGCGACGGGCCTCGATCGCGTTCTCCAACTGCGTCGGGTCGTCCACCAGGCTCTGCCACTCGTCCGGCACCACCGCCAGCCCTTCGAGTTCCAGCCGCAGCACGACGATCGCCTTCTGATAGCTGACCGTCGACAACACAGTGGCGGCGACGCGCACCCGGCGTCGGGCGTCCTCGAGTTCGGCCAACGCTGCAGCCCGCTCGTCCACAAGTCGCTGATGATCCTTGGCAACTCGGGCGTGCTCGTCGGCGTTCCCGCCAGCAGCATCGAGCGCACCCTTCGCGACCTTGATCTGCTCAGCAAGCGTCGCCACCGAGGTGACCCCGACCGCTTTGCCGGTGGTGAGCTTCTGGCGATCCTTCAACAACTCGTCGATCAACGAGTGCGCATCGATACGCCCGGCGAACGCCGACAACGCCACCTTCGACACGTGCTCCTCGACGTTGGATCCCTCGTGGAGGCTCTCGCCGCGCACTCGGTAGATCGCCGCGAGCACCGTGGGGTCGATGCTGCCGAGCGCCGTGAACCACTGCGCGGCCTGCAGCGTTCCGCCCATGTCGACCGTGAGGCCGGACACGTTTGGCGACCCATTCTTGAGCACCTTGAATTTCCCGCGAGCGGTGAACGTCTCGCCCCGCAGACGACCCTTCAACGTGCCGCCGATCAGCTCATCGGGGTGACCGAAACGCTGCGCATCCTTGGCGTTGCCCGCTGGCCCGGCGATCAACCATGCGAGCAGTTCCGAGATGGTGGACTTGCCGCTCTCGTTCAACCCGTTGACGACCGTGAACCCGTCGTGGGGGAGCGCGATCGTGCGATGGCCGAGACCACCGAAGCGGTCGACGACGAGCTCGTCGAGGATCATCCGGTTGTCGCTCATTGGTCGGCCATCCTCGTCAGCAGCAACTGTTCGACACCCGCAAGTAACGACGCCCTCACCGACTCGTCGCGGCCGCTCAACGTGTCGAGCAACTTCAACGTCTTCGCGTCCAGGTCGTCGCGCACCAAGTCGACCAGCGACGTGTCATCACCGGCGAGCGCATCAAGTCGCTCCAGCAACGCCGACAGCAAGTCGCCTCGTGCCAACAACTGGGTCCGATCGATCGCCGGTCGAGTCGCGTCCTCCACCTTCAACAACTCACCGTCACCCAGCACACCTCCGAGGTGATCACGCGCCAACTCGGTGAGCTTCGCCGCCTCGCCCGAAATGGCGGCATGCGCCGCAGTGGCACCGGTGAAACGCACACGAGCGACGAGGGGCCGTCCCTCGGCGCCGACCACGGCCGCGCCGAGCGGTGTCTCCAGCAGCTCGAGCGCATCGCCGATCGTCGCCGCTGCACTCACCTCAACATCGAGGCGCACGAACCGCACGGTGTCGCACGCCACGAACTCAGGTTCACCAACACCGACTGCCGTGATCGGCACCACCAACGCACCCTTGGCCCCGCACTCGGCGGGCTTGGAACTGCGACCCTGCAAGTTGCCCGAGTAGGCGTACCAACGGTTGGGCCCGAAGTTGCCGACCGTACGCAGGTGCACATGCCCGAGCGCCCAATAGGCCACCGGCGCCAACTCGAGGTCGCTGGGGCTGCACGGTGCATACGGGTCGTGCCCGCTGAGCCCTTCGAGGTTCGCGTGCAACACGCCGATGCACCGCTCGGGTGCGACCGGCAGCGACGCGAACCGCTGCGCAAGATTGTGGAGTTCGTGCTCGACCTCGAAGCTGATGCCGGCGATGTGTAACGGGCTGCCATTCGCCAACGCCACATCGTGCACCTGCACTACCTTCGGACCGAACACCGTCACGTTGCCCGGTAAGTCTTTCGCCGGCCGATAGTTGGCAACGATCGGGTCGTGGTTCCCGTGGGCGATGAACACAGGAATGCCCAGGTCGTTCAGCCGACCCATCCCCCGTGCGAACCGCAACTGGGCACTCACCTCACGCTGCGCCCCGTCGTACACATCGCCCGCCAACACCAACGCACTGGCCTGCCGGTCGCAGACCAGATCGATCAGGTTCTCGAACGCACCAAGCGACAAGTCACGCAGTCGCTGCGCCTTGGCGGCGTCGATACGGGTGCCGAGCGAATCCAGCGGTGCCCCGAGATGCAGATCGGCAGCATGAACAACGGTCCCGATCTGATCAACAGTCACAGTCGGACGTTACCGGTGGGACAGACCTGTGTCGATATACCGGAAATCGCCCTCTAGCAGGGTCACCTCTGGCCTCTGTTCGTGCGTTCCTACTGTGAAGCAAACGACATCACGGAGGTTGCATTGCAACTCGGATCCATCGCCGGGCCGACGTCAAATACGGCTACGACGCCATGAGTACCGCCGCCAGGGACGCGTATCTCGTGCCGACCAGCAGCATCAGGACAGGCGGGGCCACGCTTCGATCTGCGAGTCGACACAAGAGATCAGCCGTACCTCTGACTCGTCGATCTCGAAGATCGAGTCCTGGTTCGCCCGCTGCCCCATGGTCACGGCATCGTCTCGATCGATGCCCCAGGCAATGAGACTCGGCTCGGTGTGCTCACCATCGGGTGAGCGGCCCTGGCCGTGTACGAACCTGCCGTGGTAGCGGACGATGTCCTCCGCGATACGCAGGTTGATGTCCTGCTGCACGCTGTCGCTGAGCGCTACACCCTGCGGGTTCCAGCCGGTGATCACGTGCACTGGTCCAGGGAACGGCCACGCCGCTGGCGCCTCGGGTCCGTTGATCGCTGTCATCCGGCCGGGAGTGACCTCCGCCTCGATGATCGCGGCCCGGTACTGGCTGAGCCGAACCGCTGCTGGGTCTTCGAAGATCGCCCCACCGTGCACTGCGGACAATGTGGGAATGATGTCCTCCGCTACTTCGCGGATGCGACGGATCGCCGTGCGGAGCTCGTGTGCGTCGAGCGTTTCAGCCGCCAGATCGACCTCGGCCAGCACCTGACCATCCACATGGAACAGGCGGGCGTAGGTCATGTTCGCATTCAGGTCGTTCAGCTCGGCCAGCACATCTGGTGTCGGCTCAATGCTGTGCAACACGACGGCGAACACTTGCAGGGTGGCAGGGTCGGCGTCGAACAATATCCTGGCGAAGAGGTGCGTCGAACGCCGCTGCAATGGATAGTCGTCGTCGTCATCCCGGATCACAGCGAGCGGTCCGCAGACTTCTTTGATCAGCGACTCGACCTTCGCCCTGAGGATTTCGGACTCTTGTTGGATCGGCATGAGCAACGCGGTGGTCTCGCCGTTCGAGAGCGTGATGGGTTCGCTAACGAAGCGTGGAATGCGCAGTTGCAACTCGTCTGTCGGGCCGAAGAGCTCGATGAGTGAACGCAGGTAGCTCGGGTTGATCCGGACAGCGACCTGCCCGGTGCAGTCGCCCGCCACCAGCTCGTAGAAGGTGCCCCCGCAGTTGGGCCAGAACACGTTCACACGGACTGCGCCGTCCTTCACGCCGAGCCAGAACTCGGCGGGGAAGTACGCCGGGTCGTCCTCGTTGACCTCGCGGTACTCCTGTGCGGCGTGCAGCAGCTGGTGGAACTCGCGAGCCACCACTGTCGCCCGACCCTCGATCCTGTCGTCGGCGGGCACGGAGCGCAGCACGTCCGGGAAGTCGTGGCCCATGTCATCAAGCCACAGCGAGCCACCCGGGCCTGTGACGCCGAACTGTTGCTGGCCGTTGGCTTCTCTTGCGACAAGCCTGGCCCCGTCCGCTGTGCCGCCGGCGATGGTGGAGAACCGCACGATGTTCGGGGAGATCCCGATGGAGTAATCGCTGGTGTCGGCCCCGCCCGGAATCACCGCAGCTCGGACACTGTCGGTGGCCGTCCAATATCTGGACGAACCGTTGCTCGTGAGCCGAACCTGACCGAGCGGCGCGCGTTCGTCGACGGTGATCAGCGGGAGCAGTCTCTGCGCCGCTTCCCATTCATCAAGAGGGATTTCAATCCAGCTGTCCACGAGTGTCCTTTCAACTGTTGCGAGGATCTGCGCGAACCGCAAGCTCGACGGTCTTGCCGTCGCGTTCCACCCAGACCTGCAGCACTCGACCGACGGTGTCTCGGCCCAACGCCTTGCGCACGTCGTAGCGCCGCTCGATCTTCACGGTGCCGATCTGCAACAGCACGTCACCGGACTGCAACGGTGAATCCGGATGAGAGACCCTGCGGACGCTGATGGCCGAGCGATCGCTGCCGCCAACGTTGACCCAGGTGCTCGCGATCGACACGCCGATCGTCGACCGATGTACACCGCCGAAGCGGATCAGTTCGGGGACGACGTCGCGCACCACCTCGCCTGAAATGGCGAAGCCGATGTTCTCGCCGTCGGTGCGTTTGGCTGCGTTGACGCCGAGCAGGAACCCTCCGACATCGACCAGTGGGCCGCCCGAATTTCCCGGGTTGATGGAGGCGTCGGTCTGCACCACTTCCTCGATCACACCACCGCTGCTCGTCGGCAACTGGCGCGAGAGACCACTGACGATGCCGAGGCTGGCCGATTCGCGAAAGATGCCCAACGGTGATCCGAGTGCGAGGCAGAGTTCGCCCAACATCGCCGGCCCTTCACGGATCGGGATCGGCTCGGCGTTGAGTCCCTCGACGTACACCACTGCGAGGTCGTTGTCGGGGTCGCTGCCGACCACCACGCCCGTCAGTTCCGGGCGCCCCGACGGCTTCACCCGGATCGGTGCGGCGAGGTCGGCGATCACGTGATGGTTAGTGACGACATGTCCATTGCGGTCGTAGACCCACCCAGAGCCGCTGCCGCCACCGGTGAGGTCGGCGTTCGTACCGCTGATGGTGACGGTGCTGCTGCGCACCGACATCACCAACTCCGAGAGCTCGCCACTGAGCTTGGCCAGGTTCTTCCAGTTGCCCATCAGACGTCGATCTCGTCCTCGGCCGGCTGGAGCAGCGCGGTGCGCCCGCCGACACGCTGCTGGATCTGATCGTCCAGATGGTCGGCCGTGGCCAGGATGGAGTCGACGGTGATGAGCACCTCCTGGCCGTTCAAGCCCATCGGCAGCAGGTGGTGCTCGAGCAGCACCGCACCGTTGACGTAGACGAGACGCCCAAGACGCAGGGTGCAGTTCACGCTGTTGATCAGTTGATAGACGTCGGGTGCGTCTGGTACGTCGACGACCATCACCGAGAAGATGCGTACGCACAGCGGCTCGGGGAGCACGGAGACGTACACGACGGCGCTACCTACCTGGACGTACAAGTCGCCGTCCGCGTCGACGTTCACCTCGACGCGGAAACCCTCGGACAAGGTCTGGAGCAGGTACATCATCAACAGCATCGACTCGGGGAGATCCTCCTCGTCGGGCTCGGAGCCTCCGGCGTCGGCGTCGGTGTCAGGTCCCTCGTCGTGGGGCTCATCCTCGGTCGTGTCGGCCGTGTCGGTCGTGTCGGCTGTCGCCACGGAGACGGCCCGCACCAGGCTGCGATCGTCGGCTGATTGCTCACCGTGTTCGATGAACAACTCCAGCACGATCTGCCGCATCCCGGTGGTGTTGCGGACGGTTCCCAGGAACTGGACATCGTTGCGCACCGTGACGTCGCCCACGCCTCGTTGACGAAGGCGGGTGGCGGTCAGCCGTGCAGCCGCCTTGTCGCGGGCGAGCCAGCTGTCGCGCAGCACTTGCCAGGTGTCGCGTACAAAATCGGGTCGCGGCCTGGCGCCGTACACGGCGCGCAGCGCCTCGTGCGGTTCGCCGGACAGTTGCAGGTGATCGCGCAATGCGCGGGCAAGGCGCATGTCGAGGTTCGACCAGTTGAAGCGATAGCGGGGCACGGTGAGTCCTCTCGTTCAGGCCAGACCGAGTCCGACCGCGGCGGCATTGCCGCGGGTGGAGATGTAGGCGATGAAGTTGGCGATGGCGATGTGGTTCGATTCCTGACGGGACTGCATCAACATCTGCGGGAGGAACGACGTCAGTCGCATCGCGCCCGCCTCGCCCGACCACCCTCCCCAGATGTTCACCTGCGGGACGAGATCCCACTCGGCGACGTTCCACCGCATGGCTAAAGCTTCGTTGGCCTCCGTGGTGCCCTCGTTGGGAACCACGAGCACGAACTTGGTGCCCGCACCCCAAGGAGGACGGGCGACTCGCGAGATGGTCAACATCTGGTCGTCCGACTTGCCACTGCGCCGCCCGAGCCACCCTTCGAGCTTTCCGTTCGGACCGGGCAGTCGAACTTCGACGGTGTCCTTCTTCTG
>CAIXHI010000190.1 GCA_903919215.1 uncultured Acidimicrobiaceae bacterium | reverse complement strand
CGGTGGATCGCCGGGTTCGCCGGGTTCTCGAACTGCTGGGGCATGAAGTATTTCGGGTCGCTGGCAGCGAGCTCGGTGGCCCGCGCAATGGCGCCGCCCATACCCTCAGGGCCGGGGGTGAGGATCAGTTCGGCGCCGTAGGCACGCAGCAACATGCGGCGTTCCTTCGACATCGTCTCGGGCATGGTGAGCACGATCTTGATGCCGCGAGCGGCAGCGGCCATTGCCAGCGCGATACCGGTGTTCCCCGACGTCGGCTCGACGATGACCGTGTCGGGGCCGATCTTGCCGGCTGCGGCTGCGGCGTCGAGCATGGCCACGCCGATGCGGTCCTTCACGCTGCTGGCCGGGCTGTAGAACTCCAGCTTGGCGACCACCTCGGCCACGGCTCCGGCCGTCAGGCGGTTGATACGCACCAGCGGCGTGTTCCCCACGAGAGCGGTGATGTCGTTCGCGATGTTGGCCATGAGAGTGCTCCTCAGCAGGTCCGTAGGTTTGCTGACCACTTTAGTCAGGATTTCTCCGCGTCAGCAACGGTCGGCTACAGACGGGAAATGGGAAGGCCTGGTCCCGCAGTGCGGGACCAGGCCTTTCCAGAAGCCGTCGGGGGAAGATCTCTTCCCAGAAACCGGTGGCTCAGTAGCGGTAGTGGTCGGACTTGAACGGGCCGCTGGGGTCGACGCCCAGGTAGTCGGCCTGCTCGTCGGTGAGCTTGGTGAGCTTCACGCCGAGGGCATCGAGGTGCAGCGCGGCAACCTTCTCATCGAGGCGCTTGGGCAGCACGTGCACGCCGAGCGGGTAGTTCGCCGTGTTCGCGAACAGTTCCATCTGAGCAATGACCTGGTTGCTGAACGAACAGCTCATCACGAAGCTCGGGTGGCCAGTAGCGCAACCAAGGTTCACGAGACGTCCTTCGGCCAACACGATGACGGCGTGACCATCGTCGAATGACCACAGGTCGGTGCCTGGCTTGAGCTCATCGCGGGTGGCGCCGCTGCGGGCCAGACCGGCCATGTCGATCTCGCTGTCGAAGTGTCCGATGTTGCACACGATCGCGTTGTGCTTCATCTTGTGCATGTGCTCGACGGTGATGATGTGGTCGTTCCCGGTGGATGACACGAAGATGTCGGCCTGGCCGACCACGTCCTCGATGACGGTGACCTGGTAGCCCTCCATCGCCGCCTGCAGCGCGTTGATCGGATCGATCTCGGTGATGATCACGCGAGCGCCCTGGCCGGTGAGCGCCTGGGCGCAGCCCTTGCCGACATCGCCATACCCGGCGACGACGGCAACCTTGCCGGCGATCATCACGTCAGTGGCGCGGCAGATGGCGTCGATCAACGAATGGCGGCAGCCGTAGAGGTTGTCGAACTTGCTCTTGGTGACCGAGTCGTTGACGTTGATCGCCGGAAACAGCAACTCGCCGCGCTCGTGCATCTTGTACAGACGCATCACACCCGTGGTGGTCTCCTCGGTGACGCCCTTGATGTCGGCCGCCATGCGAGTCCACTTGGTGGGGTCGGTCTTCAGGCTGCGCTGCAGCAGGCCGAGCACAATGGCGAACTCGGCGTTGGATGCCGTGGTGGGGTCGGGCACCTCACCGCTCTTTTCGAACTCGACACCCTTGTGCAGCAGCAGGGTGGCGTCGCCACCGTCGTCGAGGATCATGTTGGCAGTCTGCGGAGTGCCATCGGCCGCATCGGGCCACGACATCATCTGCTCGGTGCACCACCAGTACTCCTCCAACGTCTCACCCTTCCAGGCGAAGACGGGGATGCCCGCGGGCTCCTCGGGGGTGCCCTGCGGGCCGACCGCCACGGCGGCTGCGGCGTGGTCCTGCGTCGAGAAGATGTTGCAGCTGGCCCAACGCACCTCGGCGCCCAACTCGACCAGCGTCTCGATGAGTACCGCGGTCTGGATGGTCATGTGCAGGGAACCCGAAATGCGGGCGCCCTTCAGCGGCTTGAGCGGGCCGAACTCCTTGCGCAGTGCGCGCAGGCCCGGCATCTCGTGCTCGGCGAGGTGGATTTCCTTGCGACCGAACGGTGCGAGAGAAAGATCGGCGACGCGGTAATCGCGGCGCGCAGCAATGGACGACATGGTGGTTCCTCCGTGGAAGCAACGTGGTGGGAACCGGGCCGGTGCCAACTGGCAGCTCTCTGATCAGCCCGAAGAGACCTTCAGCTTAGAGGCTCAGTCGTCGAGGATGACGGCACTCACGTCGAGCAGGTAATGCGTGTAGCCGCGGAAGTTGAACACCTGCAGCACCTGGCTGGCGTCGTAGCGAGCCATCACCATGTTGGGGATGGCCTCTGCCTCACCGAAGTTCAGGTTCGACGCCAACGGCAGCGTGCCGCCACCCGGGTACATCGTGAGGTAACTGGAGGCGGGCACCGTGGGGTACTGGCGCATCATCGTGGCGACGGTGAGGTTGCCCAGCAGCCCCAATTGGTTGCCGACCGACGTGCTGTTGATGGTGACACTGCTGGCGAAGTTGGCGAAACTCCAGTTCTCGGCCTGCCCGGGCCCGAGCGGCACATTGCCGAACGCAGGCTCGCGTGTGTCGAAGGCCCGGAACGGCGAGGTGAGCGGCACGATGCGGCCCTTGCGAGTCGCCTCGTCGGCGCCGAGCATGAGCACACCGATCACGTCGACGACCACGTTCACCGAACCAGCGTGGTTATACAGATGCAGCACACCATTGGCGTCGAGCGGCACGACGACCAGGTTCGCCTTCACCTGCCCCGCGGCAGGGTTGAGGTTGCTGGTGGCAGGTGACGTACCGACCGGAATCGCGTCCGGCTGGGCCGTGATGAACGTGGCCCGGGTGGGCGCCACAGCAGTGATGTTGGCGACGACGCCGACCACGTTGGAGCCAGTGGGGACTGCGTCCGCGCCGGAGCTGTCGATCGGCGTCGCGCCCCACACCGTCAGCGGTAGGTCGGTGCCAGCCCCGAGCGGCGTGTCGGGGGCGGCGTCGCCGTTGCGGGTGTCGAGAATGCGCGTGGGCACGGCGAGCGGTACCAGACGCGCACCGCGGTACTCACTGGTGAAGTCGCTGGCGGTGCCGTACGTGCTGGTGGAGATCCAGCCGAACACGTCGACGATCACACGCGCCTTGGCCGCGCCGACTGCACCGTTGCCGAACAGCTTCACCGTCAACTTGCCATTCGCCCCTGCGCGCACGACGGCCAGGTTCGATGTGGTTTGCATGCTGCGGAAGTTGAGCAACGACGTGTCTTGCGCCGGGGCAACTCCTGACGGGTACGCACCGAGCCAGCCGGACAGGCCGGGCTGGTCGATCGTGATGTTGACAACGACGGCCAGCACGTCGGAACTGGACTGCGGGACACCACCGAGACCCAGCACGCCGATGTCGAATGTGGGCTTGGCCAAGCCGAGCGGCTTGCGACCGAGTGGAGCAACGTCGTTGATGGGGTCGTTCACGGCGTCGCCCGTGTCGAAGATGCGGGTCGGGCTGAGCGGGTGGTACTCGCCACCGGCGCAGAGCCCGCCGAGGGTGCATGGGGTGCCAGCAGCAGTCGCGCTGGGCGCCTGCCCTGCAGGGAGGACGACGAAGGCAGCGGCGAGCGCACCGACCGCGAGCATCGCCCGAATGGAGAATGAAGACCTCATGCGCTTACCGTTCTTCCCGATCAGGCCAGTGACGGCTCGGTCGTCGCGCCCGTCAGAAATCTTACCAGTCGACCGTTCGCCGTTCCGGTCAGGCAACGAAGGTGGGGGCTAGGTCGCCGGACGCGATACGGGCATCGAATACATCGGCATCTGCTGCCTCGACCGTGACCGCTTCGTCGGGCAACATCACCGGAATACCCTCACGCACCACATAGCGACGACGCAGACGCGGGTTGTACAACCCCTGGTCGTCACCGAGGTAGTACAGCGGCCCCTTGTCGACGGGACAGGCCAACACGGCCAGGAGACGGGGATCGAGCGACATGCGACCGGCCTTTCGGAGAGGGATTGTCAGGAACTAGTGATCAGCGCGAGCAACTCGGCGACCCGTTGATCGCAGTCGTCACGTGTGG
>CAIXHI010000189.1 GCA_903919215.1 uncultured Acidimicrobiaceae bacterium | reverse complement strand
GGATCGTCGTCCGGACGCGAGACGCCCCACAACGCTGCGGACGTCCGATGGGACGCCAGCGCGACAGTGCCCACCGCCCACACCGCCGCCAGCGCACGCTGGTGAAGCGTCGCCGGTGCGCCGGGGAGTCGGGCGATGTTGGGGTAGAGCGGTTCCAACAGGCCGCTGTCGACGGCCCGATACCAGGCCGATTTGGAGACACCGAGCCTGGCCGCATCGCTGCGGCGCGCGAGCCCGTGGTGACGGTCGGCGAAGGGGGCGAGTTTTCGGAGATCCACGCCGTCACTGGGTACAGCGGCAGCGGCGATCCGGCAGATGCACTCGAAATGGGAAGGCCCAGTCCCGCAGGCCGGGACTGGGCCTTCCCAGAAACGAGATTGGGAAGAGTGCTTCCCAGAAACCGACGGCGGGACCGGGGTGGGTCAGCCGCCGTTGAGTTGGTTGTAGTTGGTGATCAGCTGATTGGACTGCGTTGCGGCGTCTGCCAGCGTGGCCTTGACATCGGCACCGCCGAAGATCTTGGCGATGCCCTGGGCCAGCACCGCGCGCATCTCACGCAGCGGACCGACCACCGGACCGGCGGACGTGAGGGCCTCGGGTGAGGCCTTCAGTTGGTCATAGGCGACGCTGAAACGCGGGTCGGCGGCCAGCTTGGTCTTGTACGGGTCGATGGTCAGCGCATCGGTACGCACCGGGATGTAGCCGGTGGTGCTGGCCCACTCGCTCTGCGTCTCGGCGCTGACGAGGAACTGGATGAAGTCCCATGTGGCGGCGGTCTTGACATCGTCACCGGAATCCACCGGCCACAGCGAGGCACCGCCAATGAGGGCACCGGGCTTGCCGTCGGGACCGGGCATCGGCCCGATGCCGAGGTCGGTGTCCTTCAGGTTCGGGAACGTACCCGACGCCAGGATCGACAGCGCTCCGCCGAGCGCCGCCGACGTGTGGATCGACATCGCTGCCGGCTCCTTGGCGTCGGCCAGCTTCAGCAGGTCGTCCTGACCGCTGGCGTTGTCGCCGACGCTGACAGCCAAACCGTCGTTGATCATCGTCTGCAGGAAGGTGAGCAGATCGGCGCCGGTCTGGTTGTTATACAGCACCTGCGTGGCGCGGTTCGTGCGGCCGTTGTCGCCATCGACGTAGTACTCCTCCGCCTTGGCAAACCACTGCTCGACGTACCAGCCGCCACCCGAGTCGAACCCGGAGTCGAGGGCCAAGCCGTACTTGGCAGCGCCGGAGTCGACGATCTTCTGCGAATCAGCGCGCAGCTCGTCGAGCGATTGCGGCGGCTTGTTGGGGTCGAGACCCGCCGCCGTGAACGCCTTCTTGCTGTAGTACAGCACCGGGTTCGACACGTTGAACGGCAGACCCCACTGGACACCCTGAGTGGAGTACGCGGTCAAGGCCGTGGGCAGGAACGCCGAGGTGTCGAAGCCACTGGCGGCGATGCACTTGCCGACGGGAACCGTGCTGTGCGTGTCGACCAAGCTCTGCACCATGTACTCGGGCATCTGCACGAGGTCGGGGCGGCTGGCCTGGCTGGCCTGCAAGTAGTTGTCGATCGTGATCTCGTAGCTCTGACCGGTGAGCGTGACGTGCACCTTGCTCTGGCTGCTGTTGTACAGATCGGTGAGCTTGATCAGCTCATCGTTCAGGACGCTGGTCATACCGTGCCAGAAGGAGATCTCGACGGTGCCAGTGGCCGACGCGAGTGCATCGGTGGGGCAATCGGGAAGCGTGTCGGGAGCCACCGTGGTGGTAGGAGCCATCGTGTCGCCGGGCACGGTGGTGGTGACTTTGTCACCGGTGTCGGTGATGCTGCCGCCATCACTGCATGCGGCGGCGAG
>CAIXHI010000188.1 GCA_903919215.1 uncultured Acidimicrobiaceae bacterium | reverse complement strand
GCTCCCAACTCCACGGGATGGCGTCGCTCTTGAAGTAGTCGCCGAAGCTGAAGTTGCCGAGCATCTCGAAGAACACGAGATGGCGCTTCGTGCGACCGACGTCGTCGAGGTCGTTGTGCTTGCCGCCGGCCCGGGCGCACTTCTGCACGGCGACGGCGCGCTTGTACGGCGGGGTCTCGTCACCGACGAAGTACGGCTTGAACGGCACCATGCCCGCAACGGTGAACAACACCGTGGGGTCGTGTGGAATCAGGCTCGCCGAGGGCACGACTGCGTGTGCCTTCGCGGCGAAGTAGTCGAGGAAGGCGGAACGAAGCTGATCGGCAGTCTGCGGTGGCGTACCCATGGAGGACCAAGCCTACCCAAGCGGGTCTCCTGCCGACCTTGTATTGGTATGGTCGAACCTCGTGCCCACTGACATGCCTATCGACCTCCACGAGTGGATCAGTTTCGAGGACGAACACACTCGTCGCACTTGGGTGTTCGACGCCACCTTCTTGCGCAGCGGATGGAACTGCATCTACGGATCCGGGTGCAAAGGCATCCTCGACGACAATGCCGCACACATGAACCAGGGGTGCTGCAGCTATGGCGCCCACTTCATCGATGATGCGGACATCCAGACCGTGGTCGCCTCCTCAGCTCGGCTGAAGAAGCGCCATTGGCAGTTCAAGAAAGAGGGCGCCACCGGCGGCATCTTCGGCGTGGAGGACGGGGTCACCACCACCCGCCTCGTCGACGATGCCTGCATCTTCCTGAACCGACCGGGATTCGCCGGCGGCGAGGGGTGCGCGTTCCACATCGCCGCTACGGAAGTTGGCGAACGACCGATGGACTGGAAACCTGATGTGTGCTGGCAGCTGCCGCTGCGTCTGGAGGAGCACACCGACGAGCACGGCTACGTGACATCCACATTGCGCGAGTGGAAACGCCGCGACTGGGGCGCAGGCGGACACGAGTTCCATTGGTGGTGCACCGACGACCACCTCGCGTTCAGCGGGGCCAAACCCGCCTACCAGTACTTGCGCGACGAGATCATCGAGATGGTCGGCCAGGCCGCCTACGAGCAACTGGTCACCTTGCTCGAGCGTGCGAAGTGGACACCGCTCCCCCACCCCTCTGTGAAGCGCTGAGATGCGCGCTGTCGTCGTCGTGTCCGGCGGTGCGGCCAACAGCCCGTTCACCACACCCACACGCGCCTGTGGGGGCGGTCAGCCGGCCGGCAGCACCGACAGCGGCCTGCGCGAGGCATTGCTCGCCGCAGGGTTCGCGGTGTACACCTCGCCAGCCCGGGCCGGCCGTGGTGTCGCCGACGAAGACCTCGACTTCCAGGGCTACACCGAACCGCCCGAGGTGTTGCCCGAGGAACTCACCGTCAACTCCGTCGGCACGATCGACGTCGCCGGACAGCATCTCGCGGCCTTCCTCGCCCACCTCGCCCGCACCGACGGAATGACCGCAGTCGACCTCGTCGCCCACTCGATGGGCGGCCTGTTCTGTCGCGCGGCGATCAGAGTGTTACGCGACGCCGGCCACCCGCTGCAGGTGACGTCACTCATCACACTGGGCACACCGTGGACCGGCTCGTATGCCGCCGACATCGCCTCCGGCGACCTGCTGCGCTCCACCGTCAGCGCCGACCCGATCACCAATGCGATCATCGACGATTTCCTGCTACTCGTCAGCAGCACGCCCGATGGCGCGGCCACAGAGGTGACCACTCGCCACCTGTGCGGCCCCGACGGGTGGAATGCCCGCCAGGCAGGGGTGCTCGACGGTATTCCGGTCACGATCGTCGCCGGTGACTACTTCCAGCTCGATGCTGGCGACAGTCGGGCCTGGCCGCATGACGGTCTCGTCACACGTGCCAGCGCAATGGCCGAGGGGCTTGCCCCCGAGGTGGTGCAGCCGCGAGCGGTGCACCTGTTCCCAGACGTGCACAGCATCTTCTTCGCCGAACCGTTCGGCCTGCCCTGGGAGCACGCGCTCACCTGGGATCCGAACGTGTTCGCGGTCGTGACCGGCGCGATCCTCGACGCCCGCTGAAGGGGTCGAGGATCAGCGCCGAGAACAACGACTCAGGTCAGGACTTGCCCTTTTTGTTCGACTTACGGCGGTCTTCCAGCACCAAGTAACGCTTGCGGATGCGGATCGCCTTGGGCGTCACTTCCACCAGTTCGTCGTCGGCGATCCATTCGATCGCCGTCTCCAGGCTGTGGATCTTCGGCGCCGGCAGCTTCACCGCGTCGTCGTGGCTGTGCGTACGGATGTTGTTCTTCTCCTTGGCACGCACGCAGTTGACGACCATCTCGTCGTCACGTGCGCACTCGCCCACGACCATACCTTCGTAGACCTGCTCGCCGGGGTTGACGAAGAAGCCACCGCTGAGCTGCAGCTTGTCGAGTGCATATCCGGTGGTGACGCCCATGCGGTCGGACACCATCGCTCCACCACGGTTGTCGGGCATTTCGCCGGCCCACGGCATCCAGCCGAGGTGGTGCTGGTGCAACAGTGCGGTACCGCGGGTGGCGGTCATCAGCAGCGAACGGAAACCGATCAGGCCGCGGCTGGGGCACTCGAAGGTCACGATGGTGCGGCCAGCGTCGCCGCCGCGCAAGTCGGTGACGCGGCCCTTGCGAGGCGCCAGTTCCTGCGTGACGGTGCCCACATGCTCGTCGGGTACGTCGCAGACGCCCCGTTCCTGCGGCTCGAACTTCTTCCCGTTGACTTCCTTGGTGATGACCTCGGGACGACTGACCTGCAGCTCGTACCCCTCACGGCGCATGCTCTCGATGAGCACCGCGAGCTGCAACTCGCCACGACCGGCAACTTCGATGATGTCGGGTGAACCGGTCTCGAACAGCTTGATCGACACGTTGCCGAGCAGTTCCTTCTTGAGCCGGTCGACCAAGTGGCGGCTGGTGAGGAACTTGCCGTCCTTACCGGCCAGCGGCGAGGTGTTGACGCCGAACGTCATCCGCAGCACGGGCTCATCCACCACGAGGCGGGGCAGGGCGGCGGGCGACTCGGCCGAAGCGATGGTGTCGCCGATTTCGACCTCAGGGAAGCCGGCCACGACGAACAGGTCGCCGGCGCTCAGTTCTTGTACTTCGTTACGGGACACACCCTCGAAGGCCATCAGCTGGGCCAGACGGCGCTTGAGCGGCGGCTGCCCCTCGGCGAACTCTTCTTCCAACAGGGCGACGGTCTCGCCACGGCGCATGACGCCGTTGACCACGCGACCGATGGCCAGACGGCCGAGGTACTCGCTGGCATCGAGCTGGGTGACCATGGCCTGCAGCGGGGCGTTGGCGTCGCCTTCCGGGGCCGGGATGGCCTCCAGGATCGTGTCGAGCAGCGGGCCGAGGTCGGCGTCCTCGCCCGGATAGCCGATGCCACGCATTGCCTTGCCGTCACGGGCGATGGCCGAAATGATCTCGAAGTCGATGTGCTCGTCGCCGGCGTCGAGGTCGATGAACAGTTGGTACACCTCGTCGAGCACCTCCTCGGCACGGGCGTCCTGGCGGTCGACCTTGTTGATGACGACGATCGCCGGCAGGTTGCGGGCGAGGGCCTTCTGCAACACATACCGGGTCTGCGGAAGCGGACCTTCGGCCGCATCGACCAACAACAGCACGCCGTCCACCATGGTGAGCGCACGCTCGACCTCGCCACCAAAGTCGGCGTGGCCCGGGGTGTCGACCAGGTTGATCTTCACACCCTTCCAGGTGATCGACGCAGCCTTGGCGAGAATCGTGATCCCTCGCTCGCGCTCCTGGTCGTTGGAGTCCATGACTCGATCGACGACCGCCTGGTGGGCGGCAAACGTGCCGGTGGCACGCAACAGGGCATCGACCAAGGTGGTCTTGCCGTGGTCGACGTGAGCGACAAGTGCGACGTTACGGATGGGATTGTTGTTCTGCGAGGACATGGAGCCGGGTTCTTCTCTAGTCGCCAGGCTGGTTGCCACGCAGGGAAGGGTCAGTCGTCGGACTCGTCGTCGTCTTCGTCGAAAGTGACCCCGTACTTCTCCGCCAACGCGGCGTACTGATCATCTTCGGTGTTGAGACGCTGATCGCTGCCGCCGAGACCCAGATCGAATGCACTGGGACCGGCCTGCTTGAGTTTCCGCGCTTCTTCGAAGCGACGGTGACGACCCTTCTTCACGGTAGGGCTCCCGAACCTAGAGAGTTGACATTGGGTGTCACTCTATCCCGTCCCGCCTCGAATGAGTGGGATCCCCTTTACCACCACGCAGCGTGCCCACCGATGAGACCTCCAACGTGCTTACATGGTCCTGATGGGTCGCGTGGTGGCAATTCTGAACCAAAAAGGCGGAGTCGGAAAGACCACCGTCACTCTGGGTCTCGCTTCGGCTGCCGCCAACGCAGGTCGACGCGTGCTCGTGGTGGACATGGACCCGCAGGGTTCCAGCACCTGGGTCCTGGGAGTCGACCCATCTGAGGTGGAGAACTCCACTGCCGAAGTGATGGGCCGCATCTCCGCCGCGAAGGCCATGATGCCGTCGGCATGGGGCGGCGAAGTGTGGCTGATCCCGAGTTCGCCGCGCCTGTTGGCTCGCGACCACGGCGGCTCGCCGGCCCGATTCCGTGAGGCGATTCACGCCGTGGCCGACCAGTTCCACGCCGTTCTCATCGATTGCCCACCATCGCTCGGTTCATTGTCGACCGCCGGTCTCAGCGCCGCCGACCACGCCGTCATCGTGGTGGATCCTTCAGCGCTCGGGCTGCGCGGTATCTCGGCGGTGGCCGATCTGGTGGATGAAGTCTGGGACGTCCACAATCCCGAACTTCAGCTCACAGGTGTCGTCGTCAACAAGGTGCCAGCCATCAGTGGTGAGGCAGACCGCCGTTACGACGAACTCATCCGGATCGTGGGTAAGCGAGCCATCT
>CAIXHI010000187.1 GCA_903919215.1 uncultured Acidimicrobiaceae bacterium | reverse complement strand
CGCTCGGCACCTCGGATTGCCGTGTGGACCATGCCCGGACTGACGATCGTGACCCCGACGTCGACGCCCTGTTGCTGCAGTTCGAGCAGCAGTGCCTCGGACAGCGCCGTGACGCCGTGCTTGGCGACTGTGTAGGGGGAGAGGCCAGGGATTACCGCCAGACCGGCGGCGGACGAGGTGTTGACCACATGCCCGAATCCTTGACTGACAAGGTGCGGCACGAAGGCGGCGACGCCATGGATCACGCCCATCAGGTTGACGCCGAGGACCCACTCCCAGTCGCGTTGGTCGTACTGCCATGTCGGCAGCGACCCGATCGAGACGCCGGCGTTGTTGCACACGACGTCGACCCGGCCGAACTGCTCCAATGTCAGTGCTGCCAGGCGGTCGACGTCGGGGCGCTGCGAGACGTCGGTGATGATGCCGGTGGCGCCGAGTTCGGCGGCCGCACGTTCGAGTGGCCCGGCTTCGATGTCCGCGAGGACGACGTGCATCCCGCGTGCGGCGAAGGCGCGTCCGAGTGCGAGGCCGATACCGCTGGCGCCGCCGGTGACGACGGCGACGCCGCCGGGTTCGAGTGCTGTCATGTTGGTGTGTGACCTTCCTGGGGGAGTGACTGCTGCAACGTCTCGACCACACGCCGGACACCCTCGCTCGTGGTGACGCGAGTGGGTCCGATCGCGGCCACCATCGCCGTGGTGTCGGCCGGTGACGGTGAGTAACCCACGGGCACATCGACGTACGTCGTCGGTCGGCCGAGCAGCTCGCCCGCCAGCTGCGTGTACTCCTCGACCGACACCTGCTCGACACCGGCGAAGTTGATCGTGATCGGCGGCACGCTGGCGATCGATGAGGCGGCGATCGCCTTCTCGACGAAATCGGTCTCGAACATCGGGTTCTGCAGGATCGGCCGCAGTGGCGGCAACGGCACCGATTCGCCGGCCGCGACCTTCTGCATCAGCTGTGTCGGGAATCCGCCGCCAGGCCCGTACAGCGCGAAGATCCGCAGAATCACTGCCGGCACCCCGAACTCGATGGAGAGGAACCGCACCAACTGTTCGCCAGCAATCTTGGACAGCGGATAGTCGGGGCTCGGATGGCGATCGACACCGACGAGATCCGTCTCCGTGTACGACCCCTCTGTCTTGCGGGCATACACGCCGGCCGTGCTGCAGTGTACGAACGCCCTGCACTCGCGATAGCGACTGATGAGGCGCCCGCTGGCCTGCGTATTGATCTCGAACATCTCGGCCTGTGTGTTCTTGCCGGGCACGGCTGCGCCGCAGTGGAAGACGATGTCGACGGATTTGGGCAGTGCACTCTGGTTCGGGTTGGCGAGGTCGAATGCGACCGTGGTCGCTCCGGCGTCCTCGAGCCGTCGACGGGTGTCGGCATCGCCGAATCGGGCGGCAGCGATGACTTCGTTGTCTGCCGCAAGGGCGAGCGCGAGCGCCGACCCGAACAGACCCGACGCGCCCGTGACGAGCACCGTCGAGTTCCGCAGTGTCGTTGGGCTGCTGTCACTCACGACGGCCACTGAGCGCGCGTGGTGGCCAACTGGTGTGCGGTGACGCCGCCGAACTCGACGCGCAGCGCGTGCAGGCGACTGGTCCACAGCTGCAGATCGAACTCGATGGTGAACCCGATCGCTCCGCTGAGTTGGTGCATGTCGGTGCCAATGAGTTGTGCCGCCTGTGCCGCATACGCGGCAGCTGCGGCGGCGGACTCGGCAGGGGCGCCCTCGAACGCAGCTCGCCGGGCGAGCCAGCGCGCGCCTTCGGCAGTCACGTACGCCTCAGCCAGTCGGTGCTGCAACGCCTGCAAGGAGCCAAGTGGCTTCTTGAACTGTTGCCGGTCGCGGAGGTACGCAACGGTGTGCGCGATGGCGCCGTCGAGCGCTCCGGAGATCTCGGCAGCCAACGCGACCCGCCACCAGTTGGCAAGGGTGGCGCCCGAACCGGGTCCGAGCGAACGGGTCCGCGAGGTCTCGATGTGGGCGAAGGGGTACCCGTAGGGGCTGTCGATGGGTGTGGCATCAGTGATCCTGGCCAGATGAGCCTCGTCGCCGTCGAGGATAAGTGCGACGTCGGCGTGTTGCCCGAAGCGGACGGGTCCGGGCCGCGAGGCGTCCATCACTGCCAGCCGCGCTGGTGTCTCGTCGCCGAGCAGCATTGGCCCGACGAGCGCGCGGATGGCGACGTTCGCCCGTGCGTGGTGCCGCGATGCCAACTCGGCCACCAGTACGGCACCGAGTGGGCCGATGGCCGGGTCGGCCGCGAGGTCGAGGAACCCCGCGTCGGCGAGTGTGCTCAGCAGGGTGTCGTCGTGGCCGGCGGCACCCACCGCCCGGGCGCGCTCGGTGCCGGCGTGGCGGGTGAGGATGGTGGTGACAGCGTCGACGATCCCCTGCTGGTCTTGATCGAGTGTGAAGTCCATGGTGTCAGCGCCTGGGGAGTTGAAGGACGAGGCCAGCGACGAGGTTCAACTGCACCTCGTAGGTGCCGCCGGCGACTCCGGCGGTGAGCGTGGGATAGAACGTGTGGCCGGCCAGCGACTCGCCGTCGATGCCCTGCTCGCCCATCAACCACAGTGCCAACTCGGCGACTTGCTTCTCCGCACGCACCATCGAGACACGAGCGACGTAGGCATTCGGGCTGGGCGGCACCTTGTGGGCACGTTCGTCGACCACCCGGTAGGCGAGCATCCGAGCGGCCTCGATTGCGGCTTTCGCCTCGCCGAGTCGGCTCTGCACAATCGGGTCGTCGAACCGGTCGTGCTCCTTGGCCCACACCACCAGCGCATCGAGCACCACGCTGCCGCGGTGCCACCGCGGCGCGCCCACTCGCTCGTAGGTCAGCGCGGCACGAACGATGTCCCAGCCGCCGTTCTCGGGGCCGAGGCGATTCGCGGCCGGCACTCGCACGTCGGTGAAGAACACCTCGGCGAACGACGACTCACCAGCGACGTTCGCGATCGAGCGAACCTCGATACCGGGTGTGTCCATCGAGACGAGCAGCACGGAAATGCCCTTGTGCGGTTCAGCATCCGGGTCGGTGCGCACGAGGAGGAAGCACCATTCGGCGAGCTGTGTGTGCGAGGTCCAGATTTTCTGTCCGTTGACGATGTACTCGTCACCGTCGCGGACGGCGCGGCACTTCAGTGAGGCGAGATCGGAACCGGAGTCGGGTTCGGAGAAACCCTGGCACCAGAATGCCTCACCGTCGGAGATGCGCCCGAGGTGCTCCTGCTTCTGCTCCTCGGTGCCGTTGGCCATGATCGCCGGGCCGATCCAGTTGACGCTCATGTACTGAGGGCCACGGGGCTCGCCGACCGACCACAGTTCCTCACCGAGGATGATGTGCATCCAGGCGGACTGATCGGCGCCGCCGTACTCGGCTGGCCAGTGCGCCGTCAGCAACTTGCGATCGCGGAGTTCGTGAGTGAGTTCAGTGACTTGGTTGCGTTCGCTGCGAGCGAAGGAGTGGTGCACGGGCTTGTCCCGCCACCCGGGATAGCGGTCGTCGACCAACGTGCGCACCTGCTCGCGGTACGCAGTCTCTTCCTCGGTCCATGCAAATTCCACTGCACCCTCGCTTTCCCCGAAAAGAAGCATCGCAGAACACGTGATCGGCCCGCGGGCGCAGATGGACGCTGCGCACGTGATGCGTAGTCTCGGCCGGATGAATGACGACCAGGAGTGCTTCGGTTTCTGGCAGTTCGCCGCGGCGGACCCGGACGCCGTTGCGGTGATCGATGTGGACGGAACGCAGACGACGCGCGGTGCGCTGGCGGCACGGGCGAACGCAGTGTCGAATGCGTTGCGGCGGGCAGGTCTGGTGCTCGACGATCGCTCGGCGATTCTCGTGACCAACTCGGTGCGCTATTTCGACTGGGTGTTGGGTTGCTCCCAGATTGGTGTGCACGCAGTTCCGCTCAACTTCCACTCGGTGCCCGATGAGATCGCCTACATCGTGGACAACTCGTCGTCGAAGGTGATCGCCGTCGGCTCGTCGCTCAAAGAGGTGGCCGATGTTGCGCTCACCTCCATCGGGTTCGAGGGCACAAGGGTTGCGCTGGACGCTGCCGATGGCTACGTGCCGTATGCCGACTTTCTCGCCGCCGGTGGTTCGGGCGCCCCCGACGAGCGAGTGAACGCCAACGCGATGCTCTACACGTCGGGCACCACGGGTCGGCCCAAAGGTGTGCTCTGGCCGGCGACGCCAGGGGTGACCCCTGAACTCGCTGCCCGCGGCGGGCGGCCGATGTTCGCCCGCCGAGGGATGTCGGTCGGTGGCGTCTCGCTGGTGTGCGGGCCGCTGTACCACGGAGCGCCAGGTTCTCAAGGACTGCAGGCGCTCAACTGGGGCCAATCCGTCGTGCTGCTCGACCGGTGGGACGGTGAACGTGTGCTGCAGTTGATCGAGGAGCACCGAGTCACACATGTGCAGATGGCACCGATCCACTTCCACCGCTTGCTGCAACTTCCGCAGGATGTGCGCAATCGTTACGACGTGTCGTCATTGCGTGCTGTCACGCACGCCGGTTCGGGCTGCCCGGTCGACACCAAACAGGCGATGTTCGATTGGTTCGGCCCGGTGCTCTACGAGTACTACGCGGCGAGTGAGGGCTTCGGTACATCGATTGGGCCGAATGATTGGTTGGCGCATCGCGGCAGTGTGGGGCACATGTCGTCCGATGGTGCCGAAGTGCGGATCCTCGACGATGCCGGCGAGGTGCTACCGGCCGATGAGGTCGGCATGGTGTACCTGCGTCTGCCGGGGGTGAGCGAGAGCAGTTACCTCGGTGACCCCGACAAGACCGCCGCGAGTCGTGGTGCTGACGGGTTCCGCACGTTCGGCGACATGGGCTACCTCGATGCCGACGGTTGGTTGTTCCTCGTCGATCGACGTACGGACATGATTCTGTCCGGTGGTGTGAACGTCTACCCGGCCGAGATCGAACAGCATCTCGCACGTCATTCTGATGTCGCTGATGTCGCGGTGATTGGGGCCCCCGATGCCGAATGGGGGCAGCGTGTGATCGCGGTGGTCGTGCCCGTCGCCGGGGTGCGCGGCGACGATGATCTGGTCGCGGCGCTGCGGGCACACTGCGACGCAGGCCTTGCTCGCTTCAAGTGCCCGCGGACGTACGAGTTCCGTGTCGAGTTGCCGTACTCCGGCGCAGGGAAACTGTTGCGCCGCGAACTCCGCGACCCGTACTGGGCCTGAGCGCGGTGTCTCCTACGCTGATGCCGGGGTACCCAGGGGGAGTGTGGTGTGTTGATCACTGACCACGAGTTGACGAGGTTCACGGACGATGTCCAGGACGCCGACGCGATCGAGGCCGGCGCGTGGGACACGCCGCGCTATGGCCGCGGCGATCGGCTCGGTAGCTATCACGAAGTTGGCCCCGACACCGCACAGCGGGCACTGTCGCTGCTCGATCTCAGCCGGCCGGTTCGATCGTTCTCCCTCGGCGAGACCTTGTACGTCGGATATCCGGGTTGGGGTGAGCGCGCGTACTCCCAGCAGCTCGTGGTGAACGGGTACCAGCCATCCCCCGATTTCGAAGGGGTGGTCCTCGCTGCTGAAGCGAGTGGTCGCAACCGTGCCTCGACGCTGGAGGAGGTGGTGTCGCTCAGCTTCAACCTCGGCTCCAAGGTGAACGGACTCGCCCATGTCGGTGTGGGCCGCGTGTATTACGGCGGTCGGCGGATCGACGATCTGCTCGCCACGGGCGGGGTCACCGATCTCGACACCACTGAGTGGGGCGCACCGTTGGTCACCCGCGGGTACGTCATCGATGTGTTGTCGTACCTGCTCGAGTCCGCGCCAGCTGGGAGCCCGGCGCTCGCCGCTGCGGCCGATGGTCGGGCGGTGCTGGCCGGCGATCATCGGATCACGTTGGAGGAACTGCTGGGCGCGATCGAGCGGCAGTCGTTGCCCTCGTTCGAGCCGGGAGACGCGATCTTCCTGCGCACTGGTTGGAGGCGCCTGTTGCGCACCGAACCGAAGCGCTACCTGCGCGGCAGCCCTGGTGTGTGGCTGCGCGAGACACGCTGGTTGGCGTCGTTCCGGCCGGCGATGGTGGGTACGGACAGTTGGTGCTGGGGCTCGACGTCATCGTCAGTGACGCAGGGCAATCTGGCCGCGTGCCATCAAGAACTGCTGGTTCACGAGGGCGTCAGAATCGCGGAGAGTATGGCGCTCGACGAACTGAGCGCCGCTGGCGTCGACCGGTTCGTGCTGATCCACAACCCGATCCGGGCGGAGGGTGCGGTCTCCACGAATGCCGCGCCGACCGCGCTGGCCAACGTCGAGCCGGGGGCCTGAGCGATGGATCTCGGTCTCAACGGTCGCCGGGCCATCGTCACCGGTGCGAGCAAGGGTATTGGCCGGGCGACGGCACATCTCTTGGCCGCCGAGGGTGTGTCACTGGTGCTGTGCGCTCGCGAGCAGGGTCCGCTGAACGAGGTACGTGACGAGCTGGCCGAGCTGACCTCGGTGGTTGCGGTGTGTGCCGACGTGATGGATCGCGAGTCGTCGGCGGCGCTGCGCGAGGCCGCGGTCGCGTCGTTCGGCGGCGTCGACATCGTGGTCAACAACGCCGGTGGCGGCGGCAGCGCCCTCAAAAACTTCGACGAGGATGAGTGGCACGACCTCTACACGCTGAATGTCACCAGTGCGCTGCGGCTGACGATGGAGTGCATGCCGCTGATGGTTGATCAGCGATGGGGGCGGGTCGTCAACGTCGGGTCGACGATGTCGCGCCACGCCGACCCGCGCTTCGGCCCGTACGGCGCGGCGAAGGCCGCGCTGTTGCACGTGACGCGCAACCTGGCACAGGCGTACTCTCGCGATGGCGTGTTGACGAACTGCGTACTGCCTGGGCTGACGCGTACGTCCAGTGTGCTGGGTGGTTACGCCGCTGCTGCCGCGGCGACGGGCCGGACGGAGGACGACATCGAGCGGCGGATGATGGAGCGTCAGCCGATTGCCATCGGCCGGGTGGGTGAGCCCGAGGAGGTGGCGGCGATGATCGTGTTCCTGTGCTCGGAGCGCGCCAGTTGGGTGACGGGCGCCGACGTGGCTGTCGACGGCGGCACGCTCACCGATCTGTGACGGCTCAGCCGGAGGTGGCCCAGCTCGCGCCGGCGGCGCGCACGGCGGCGAAGCACTCGTCGAGCAGGGTGAGCAGGTGCTCCTCGGTGAATATCCCCGAGGCGTCGGCGCTCCATTCGTCGAGCGCGGCGTTCAGCACGGCGTTGCCGATGCGCACGGTGAGCTCGATCTCGCGTGTCGGTGAGGAGAGTCCGTGCCGTCGCTGCAACGCGACCGAGACGGCGTCGCGCCAGACGCGCCCCGTGTCGGAGACGCGGCCCCGTAACTCGGGGGTGCTAATGGACACGCGGTAGCGCTTGCGCACGTGGTCGAGGTTGAAGCGTTCGGCGAGCACTTGGCGGGCGGTGAGGTGGAAGACCTCGAGGTCGTCGAGTTCGGGTGGTGCCGCGTCGACGGCGGCCTCGAGCAACGGCGCGAAGGCGGGCCCGACCGTGAACAGCACGTCCTCCTTGGTGGGGAAGTAGCGGAAGAACGTGGTGACTGACACCTCTGCGGCGTCGGCGATGTCCTGCACGGTGACGTTGTCGTAGCCCCGCTCAGCGAACAGTTCGAGCGCGGCATCGATCATCGCCGACTTGGTGCGTTCCTTCTTGCGTTCGCGCAGTCCCTGTTCGGCCGGTGCGCGTCGTGCCGTGTTCGCAAGCATCGGGCTCCCTTCTGCGGTCCTGCGGAAACTCGTCGAAGTGTACGTTGACACACGAATAGTAGTCCACTACCGTTTGAGCGGTTGCGGTGCAATCATCGTGCTGTTTCGGGGAAACGGCCAGCGTTCTCGAAGGGAACACCATGTTCAGTCTGTTCAGCGTCGACGATCACATCATCGAGTCGGCCGGGGTGTGGGTCGACCGCGTTCCGCAGAAGCTGAAGGACCGCGTGCCGCACGTGGTGGAGGCCGACGGTCGCCAGATCTGGGTGTGGGAGGGCGGCCAAGAACTGACGATGGGCCTCAACGCCGTCGCCGGCCGCCCGTACGAGACCTGGGGCGCCGAGCCCGTGCGTTTCGATGAGATGCGCAAGGGTTGCTACGACCCGAACGAACGCGCCAAGGATCTCATCAGCAACGGCATCCTCGCCAGCGTCTCGTTCCCGACATTGCCCGGATTCGCCGGTCGCAAGTTCGAGACGTTCGCCGACAAGGAGTTGGCCGTCACCTGCGTGCGTGCGTGGAACGACTACATGATCGACGAGTGGTGTGCGGCCAAGCCCGACGTCTTCGTGCCGATGCACATCGCACCGGTCTGGGACGTCGACCTTGCGGTCGCGGAGACCGAGCGGATGATCGATCGTGGCTCGAAGGCGCTGTGCTGGATGGACGATCCCTCCAACCTCGGTCTGCCCGGCTATCACACCGAGTACTGGTACCCGCTGTTCGCGCTGTGCGAGGCGGCCGGTCTGCCGATCTGCATGCACATCGGCGGTTCCGGGGCGCAGGTGTCGTTGGCCGGCACGATCCCGATGGTCGAGATCGCTGCCGCGTTCGCGTCTGCGGCCCGTTCGTCGGTGAGCATGATGGTCAGCCCGGTGCCGCGCAAGTTCCCCGACATCAAGCTGGTGTGGTCGGAAGGCGGTATTGGTTGGATCACCGCTGCGCTGGAACGTGCCGACCGTCAGTGGCTGCGCCATCAGGGCTGGACCCACATCCCCGATGCGCACATCATGCCGTCCGAGGTCGCCCGCCGGAACATGTGGTTCTGCATGATCGAGGAGCCGGTGGGGGTTGAAGTATCGCCACGACTTCGCGATGGATCGCATCCTGTGGGAGTCGGACTACCCGCACGCCGACACGCCGTTCCCCAATACGCAGCAGGCGTGTACCGACCTGTTCGCCGGTGTGCCGCAGGACGAAATCGACGCGATCACCTATCGCAATGCAGAGGAACTGTTCGGCTTCAAGATCAACAAGTCGTTGCTCCCGGGGTGACGGAGTTGTCGCACGGTGCGTTGCACGGCGTAAAGGTGATCGAGATGGGCGGGCCCCCGGGCTCGTTCGGCTCGATGTTCCTCGCTGACCACGGGGCTGAAGTGTTGCGTATCGGTCGCCCGGCCATCGGAGCTTCCGTCGGTGCAACGGTGGGCCTCACCCGTGGCCAGCCGATGGACCGTGGCAAGCGCGCGGTCTCGATCGATCTCAGCCGCCCCGACGGGGTCGCCGTGCTGCGCGATCTGATCTCGCGCGCCGACGTGTTCATCGAGGGCTTCCGCCCGGGCGTCACCGAGCGGATGGGCGTCGGCCCGGTCGAGTGCCTGACGGACAACCCTCGGCTCGTCTACGCGCGGATGACCGGGTGGGGGCAAAGCGGCGACTGGTCCATGGCGGCAGGCCACGACCTCAACTACGTCGCGCTGTCGGGCACGCTGCACACGATCGGCGAGCACGATGGCCCGCCGGTCATGCCGGTGAACTACCTGGGCGACTGGGCCGGTGGCCTGTTGCTCGCGTTCGGCATCACTGCCGCGCTGCATGCAGTCGGCACGACAGGGCGCGGGCAGATCATCGACTGCTCGATGCTCGATAGCGCCGCAGTGCTTGCCTCGGTGGCCCACGCCGGCACGTCGATGGGTTACTGGAACGACGCCCGCGCGTCGAACATGACCGACGGCGGCACGCCCTATTACGCGATCTACGCAACTGCGGACGGCAGGCACGTCGCCGTGGGCGCGCTCGAGCCCAAGTTCTACGCAACCCTGATCGCGCGGATGGGGCTGGCCGACATCGACCTTCCCCCGCAGTACGACGAGTCGCGGTGGCACGAGATCCGCACGCGCTTCACCGAGGTGTTCCTCACCAAGACCCGCGACGAGTGGGTCGCGATCATGGATGGTGTCGACGCGTGCTTCGCGCCGGTGCTCTCGCTGACCGAGTCGTGGCAGCACCCGCACAACGTGTCGCGCTCGACGTTCGTGGACTACGAGGGCGCGACGCAGCCTGCGCCGTCGCCGCGGCTCAGCGCGACGCCGGGGTCGATCCGCCCGTGGTCCGAATGTGCCGTGCCGTTGACAGAGACCCTGTCGGGATGGGGCTTCGACGGTGCCGCAGTCGAAGCGCTCGTGGGCGCGGGCACGATCAGCGCCCCGCCACTCACATGACATGCAGAAGATCTCACCAGGAGGACCGACCATGACCGGACCGCTCGCAGGG
>CAIXHI010000186.1 GCA_903919215.1 uncultured Acidimicrobiaceae bacterium | reverse complement strand
GCACCGGTGCGATGAGCTACGGCAGCATCAGCATGGAAGCGCACGAGACGCTCGCCATCGCGATGAACTCGATCGGCGCCAAGAGCAACACCGGTGAGGGCGGCGAGGATGCCGATCGTCTCTACGACCCGCAGCGGCGCAGTTCGATCAAGCAGGTGGCCAGTGGCCGCTTCGGTGTCACCAGCGAGTACCTGGTGAACGCCGACGACCTGCAGATCAAGATGGCCCAGGGGGCGAAACCCGGTGAGGGCGGTCAACTGCCTGGTCACAAGGTATATCCGTGGGTGGCCAAGACCCGTCACAGCACACCCGGCGTGGGTCTCATCAGCCCGCCGCCGCACCACGACATCTACTCGATCGAGGATCTCAAGCAGCTGATCCACGACCTCAAGAACTCGAACCCGGTCGCGCGAGTGCACGTCAAGCTGGTGTCCGAGGTCGGGGTCGGCACGGTCGCCGCTGGTGTCAGCAAGGCCAAGGCCGATGTGGTGCTGATCTCCGGTCACGATGGTGGCACCGGTGCCAGCCCGCTGACGTCGCTGAAGCACGCCGGTGCACCGTGGGAACTCGGCCTCGCCGAGACCCAACAGACGTTGCTGTTGAACGGGCTTCGCGATCGCATCGTCGTGCAGGCCGATGGCCAGCTGAAGACCGGTCGCGATGTCGTCATCGCCGCCCTCCTGGGCGCCGAGGAGTTCGGCTTTGCCACCGCTCCGTTGGTGGTCAGCGGCTGCATCATGATGCGCGTCTGTCATCTCGACACATGCCCCGTTGGAGTCGCCACGCAGAACCCGGAACTGCGCAAGCGGTTCAGCGGCAAGCCCGAGTTCGTGGTGACGTTCATGGAGTACATCGCCGAGGAAGTGCGCGAGCACATGGCTCGTCTGGGTTTCCGTACGATGCAAGAGATGGTGGGTCGCGTCGAGGTGCTCGACACACGTGACGCGATCGACCACTGGAAGGCGAAGGGTCTCGACATCAGCCCGATCCTGGCCATCCCACAGAACCCCTACGGGCAGACCCTGCACCAGTCGGTGACGCAGGATCACGGTCTCGATGACGCGCTCGATCAACTGCTGATGCGCGAGTGCGCACCCGCCGTCGAACGCGGCGAGCAGGTGACGCTCGATCTGCCGATCAAGAACGTCAACCGGACGGTCGGCACCATGCTCGGTTCGGCGATCACCAAGGCCCACGGCGGCAAGGGACTGCCGGACGGCACGGTCACCCTCAACTTCCGCGGTTCGGCCGGTCAGAGCTTCGGTGCCTTCGTGCCCGCCGGTGTGACGATGACCCTCGAAGGTGATGCCAACGACTACGTCGGTAAGGGACTCTCCGGTGGTCGCATCGTGGTGCGTCCCGATCGTGCTGCCGTCTTGACAGCAGAGGACAACGTGATCGCCGGCAACGTCATCGGCTACGGCGCGACGGGTGGCGAGATCTTCTTGCGCGGCACTGTCGGCGAGCGTTTCTGCGTGCGCAACTCCGGTGCCACTGCCGTCGTCGAGGGTGTGGGCGACCACGCATGCGAGTACATGACGGGTGGTCGTGTGGTCGTGCTCGGATCCACAGGCCGCAACTTCGCTGCGGGGATGAGCGGTGGTATCGCCTACGTGTACGACCGGGACGATTCGTTCGCCGCTCGTGTCAACAAGGAGATGGTGCAGTTGCAACCGCTCGGCGACACTGACCGCGAGTTCCTGCTCGAGACCGTGCGCACACATGCCGAACACACCGGCTCCGCCGTGGCGACGCGCATCATCGCCGACTGGGCGAACGAGAGCACGAAGTTCAAACGGGTGATGCCCATCGACTACGAGCGGGTACTGAACGTGATGAAGGACGCAGAGGCCGCTGGCCTCGATGAAGAAGCGACGCTGGCAAAGGTGATGGAGGCGAGCCGTGGGTGAGACGACAGGTTTCCTGCAGTGGGATCGCAAGACGGCATGGCACCGCCCGGTGGCCGTGCGTCTACGCGACTGGAAAGAGGTCTACGAGGAGTTCCCCGCAGACGTGCTCCACGAGCAGGCTGGGCGCTGCATGGACTGCGGTATCCCGTTCTGCAACAACGGGTGTCCGCTGGGCAACCTGATCCCGGACTGGAACGACCTGTCGTACCGGAACCACTGGCGCGACGCGATCGACCGTCTGCACGCGACGAACAACTTCCCCGAGTTCACCGGGCGCCTGTGCCCGGCACCGTGTGAGTCGGCCTGCGTCGTCGGCATCAACGGCGACCCGGTGGCAATCAAGCAGGTCGAGGTCGAGATCATCGACCGTGCCTGGGCCGAAGGTTGGGTGCTGCCCGAGGTGCCGACGGTGAAGACCGGGAAGCGTCTCGTGGTCATCGGTAGCGGCCCGGCAGGCCTCGCCGCCGCGCAGCAACTCACCCGTGCGGGTCACGACGTGGTCGTGCTCGAGCGCGCCGATCGCATCGGCGGTCTGCTGCGCTACGGCATCCCCGAGTTCAAGATGGAGAAGCGCCACGTTGATCGCCGTGTCGCGCAGATGGAGGCCGAAGGCACTGAGTTCCGCACCAACGCGGCGGTGGGCGACGGAGTCGACATCGAGGTGTTGCTGGCGTCGTACGACGCAGTGGTGCTGGCGTGTGGCGCGACCGAGCGTCGCGACCTGAACATTCCCGGACGCGAGTTGGGCGGTGTTCACCAGGCGATGGAGTACCTGCCCTATGCCAACCGGGTGCAGGAGGGCG
>CAIXHI010000185.1 GCA_903919215.1 uncultured Acidimicrobiaceae bacterium | reverse complement strand
TGGGGTATCGGATCCACCTGGGTGGTCGTCGGCTTCAACGATCGCTGGAACCAGAACTATGGCTTCGCGTCGCTGGTCGTCGTCGGTGCGCCGATCATGGAAGAGATCGCGAAATCGTCGCTGCTGCCGCTGCTCGCATGGTCCCGACGCTGCTCATGGTTCGTTGATGGCGCCGTCATCGGCCTTGCCGCCGGAACCGGCTTTGCCATCCGTGAGAACTGGGTGTATCTCAGCGGGTCAGCGCCGGGTGATGGATTCAGCGTGGCGCTGGCGAGGGTGACGTCCACCAACCTCATGCACGCCGGTTGCACTGCGATTGTCGGTGCCGCCTTGGTCGGCACGTGGTCGCGAGGCGTGCTGTTCCGCATCGGGGGCACGTTGGCCGCTCTGGCGTGCGCGATGGGCCTGCACTCCGGCTTCAACCGGTTGACCCGCCAGGGTGAGCCCAACGCGCTGGCCATCACGCTCACGGGTGTCGCGGTGTTCTTCGTTGCTGCCGGAATCGTGGCCACCGGTATACCGATCTCGTCACGGTGGGCTCGTCTCGACCTTGCCCGCCGTGGTGCAAGTGCCAGTGAACAAGCTGCGCTCGCTGGCGGTCGTCAAGGAGTCGACGTCCTCGACGTGTTCGAGACCCGTTACGGCGGGGTCGCCGCTGAGCGTGCAGAGCAACTGATCGAGTTGCAACGGCGCATTGCCATCGGGCGCGCGACCGCGCGTATCGATGACGCCGCGCTCGCCGAACTGGAGCGCTCGGCCGACGCACACCGCCGCTCACTGGGACTCCACGCAATGATGTGGCTACGTTCTCACCTCCCGGTCGACCCATCATCGGCAGGTGTATGGGCGACGCTCGCGGTCGCCGGTGGTGCCGAGATATCGGCCGAGCCGGTTCGTGAGGCGAGCGGAATGTGGGCCCGGTTCGCGATCCCCGAGACCGACTCCACCGGTTCCCATACTGACGCGAAAGCGGAGGACTGATGCTCTGTTCACAATGTGACGACCACGCACGCGGAACGTGCAAGTTCTGTGGTCGGGGGGTGTGCCAGGTACACCACTCCAACCTGCCATTCATCGTCACCATCTTCGGTTCCGATCCGCCACGCTCGATCGTGGTCGCCGGCACGTTGTGGTGCGGTGTGTGTCGCCCGCAGCCCGAGCCCATCGCGATGCCGGAGCTGGCATGAGCGGGCACGGGATGTTCGGTCGCATCGGCGAGCAGGTCCAGCAGGCCGAAGCGGCAACCGCCGCGCCGGCCTTCACGATTTCCGACTTGCTCGACTTGCCGGAGGCGCAACTGCAAGTTGCCCGAGCAGTGTTGCGGGCTCCAGAGCTGATGTCGATCAGCTCGATGGCTGCTGCGCTCGGGCTCGAGGAGGCCTCCGTGACCGACACGGTTGGCGCGCTCAGCATGCGCGGTGTGGTGGAAGTGAACAACGGGCTGATCAAGTTGTGCGCTGCGCACCGCACGTCACGGGTCAGCCCCGGTGGTCTCTTCTCACTGCTCGGCGATTTGTGACCTCGACGGCAATGTAGGCGCGGATATCGCACCCACGACGCGCAGAAGGGCCGCACCCGTTGGGGTGCGGCCCTTCTGTTTGTTCAGCTGAACTGGTCAGCTGTGGTGCATGCGGCGACGCGTGGTGAGGACCAGCGCACCGCCGACCAGCAGCGTCAGCG
>CAIXHI010000184.1 GCA_903919215.1 uncultured Acidimicrobiaceae bacterium | reverse complement strand
GTCGCGACCCGAGCCCTGGTGGTGGACGATGAACCAGCACTCGCCGATCTCGTGGCCGGATGGTTGGAGTCCTTCGGTATGGAGGTCAGGGTCGCGAACAGCCCACACACCGCCCTGCAGGTTGCCGACGAGTTCAAGCCGCAACTGCTCATCTCCGATGCCAACCTGGCAGACCCGGTTGACGGTCTAGAGTTGGCGCGGGTGCTCGTTCAGCGCGAACCTGCCCTACTGGTCGTGTTCATGACGGGTTTCAGCGATCGAATCAAAGCACTGCAACGAGCCGGAGTCGCAACCTTGGCAAAGCCATTCTCATCGGAGGACCTGCGCGCCATCCTCACCACCCATCTTGGTGCGGGACTCTCGCACCGAACCCACCCCCAAGGCCTGCAATGACCCCCGCCGCCCGGCAGCGCACACTGCTCGTGATCGATGACGACATCGCCATCTGCCAGATGTTGGCCGATCTCGCGTCGAGCTTCGGATACCAAACGGATATCGCGTGCACCCCCGAGCAGATCGACAGGTTGGTCGGCGGCGGCCACGACCTGGTGATGCTCGACCTCTCACTCGGCGAGACCGACGGCATGCGCGTCATGCGCGTACTTGGTGAACGTCAGCCTGGCGCAAACCTGGTGCTCCTCACCGGCGCCGGGGTCTCCGTGCTGAGCGGTGCCAAGCGGGTGGCCGAGCTCAGCGGTTTCAACGTGGTCGGCGCGTGCGGGAAGCCCGCCAGCATCACCGAGCTCGAGGCCGTGCTGCAGCCCCCCGACGAGAGTTCTGTGCTGGCCGTCGATGCCGCCCAGCACGACGTGGAGATGCAGGTGATGTCTGCACTCGACACGGGGTCGTTCCACCTCGTCTACCAGCCGATCGTGAACCTCCAGACCGACGAGGTGACTGGTGCCGAGGCCTTGGTGCGCCTGAATGCACCCGGTATGGAACGTTTGTCCCCCGAGGTGTGGGTACCGATGATCGAACGGGCAGGGCGCACCTCCGACCTCCTTGATGTGGTGTTCCGCCATGCTGCGCACGACCGGGCAACCTCGATTGCGCTGCAGTCGCTCCACACCATCTCGGTCAACGTGTCAGTGCTCGACTTGACCGACACGAACCTTCCCGAGCGTGCCGAACGAGCACTCGGCCTGGCCGCAGACCCGCGTGCATGGACGCTGGAGATCACCGAATCGGCAGAGGTCGAGCGGTTGGTGGATGCGCTCGACGTACTGGTACGCCTGCGGTTGAAGGGGTTCGGGCTGTCGATGGACGACTTCGGCTCCGGAGCATCCACACTTGCTCGACTCCGCGAGTTGCCGTTCACTTCGATGAAGGCCGATCGTCGCTACATGCAGACCAACTTCGACGATCCGGATCACACGTCCAGCATGCTGCGCGCGGCGGTCGAACTCGGTGCCGCCATGGGCTTGAAGGTGGTCGCCGAGGGCGTGGAGACGACCGAAGAACTCAACATGGCTCGCGGTGTCGGCTGCGACCTCGCTCAGGGATACCTCATTGGCCGGCCCGTCCGCGCCGAATCGTTCGGTGTGCTCGTCGCCGCCTGGAACCTCAACGCCGCCAACGCCTGACGCCACAACGCTTCGGAGGTGGTGAAGCCACTCACAGACCCTTTCCTGGCAAACTATGGGCCGCACCCCCGCCCAGGAGCCAACTACGTGACCTTCACCCGCCGCCAACGGATCATCGGCACAGTCGCCGTCATCGTCCTCACGGGCGCGATCGTCGTGGGAGTCGCGGGAACCGACCAGTCGGTCGGCCTCGCACCTGCCACCACCGAGATCACCGTCGCCAGTGAGCCGCCGGTCATCATGTCGACCAGCTCGACGACCTCCACGACGACCACCACGACGACCACTGTCGCCGCCACCACCACCGTCGCGGTTACTGCCGCCGTTGCTGTTCCTGCACCTCCTCCCGTGGCCACGGTGCCAGCGACACCCCGGCCACCTGTTGCCGACCCGAACACCTACAGCGCGTGCAGCAGCTGGTCACTGGCCAGCATCAATGCGCTACGGGCTGGCGTCGGCCTCGGCTCACTGGCACCCGCGGGGAACACCGGTGCGTGCAAGTGGGCGCTCACGCTGGCCAAGAAGGGTGCCCTGTCACACAGCGGGCTGCCGTGCGGCGGCAAGGGCGGCCAAGTGGTGGGCTACTACGGCGTCAGCGGCGGAGCGGTAGACCCGAACTCGCCGGCGAACGTCGTTCAAGGCTGGTTCAACTCGCCAGGTCACTACAAGGTGCTCACCTACGCCGCGTTCACCAGAATCGATCTGCAGTTCGTCACCATGACCCGGCCGGATGGTTCGTGGCGGGTCTACGGAGTGGGCAACCTGTGCCCCTGATTCGCTGAGCCAGCTCAGACGTTGGCGAGCTGCTCCTCGACCTCGGCGTGGAGCCGGGCGACGAACTGGTCCAAGCCGACTCCACGCTCCACTTCCCCACCCCGCGGGTTGACGCCGAGCGTCGTGCCAGCCACATCGTCGTCGCCGACGACCAGCACGTACGGGGTCTTCTCCATCTTGGCGGTGCGGATGCGCTTGCCCAGCTGATCGCTGGCGTCGTCGAGATCGACGCGGAACCCTTCGGCTTGCAGCCGCGCCACCACCTGCTCGGCATACCCCTGATGCGCAGTCGCAACTGGCAGCACGCGCGCCTGCAGCGGAGCCATCCACGTGGGGAACGCCCCCGCGTAGTGCTCGAGCAGCACGCCAAAGAAACGCTCGACCGACCCGAACAGCGCGCGGTGCAACATGATCGGGCGGTGACGAAGACTGTCGGTGCCGACGTACTCCAGGCCAAAGCGCTCAGCCATGTTGAAGTCGTACTGGATCGTGCTGAGCTGCCACTTCCGGCCGATTGCATCCTGTACGTCGATATCGATCTTGGGACCGTAGAAGGCAGCGTCGCCTTCCTTGATCTTGTACGGCAGGCCGTACTTCTCCAACGCAGAGCGGAGCGCCGCCGTGGCGTCGTCCCATGCATCGTCGTCGCCGACGTACTTGTTCGGGTCCTTCGTCGACAAGTTGGCCGTGAACTCGTTGAACCCGAAAGCGCGCAGCACGCTCATGACGAAGTCGAGTAGCGAGGCGATCTCCTCGGCAGCCTGTTCGGGCATGCAGAAGATGTGGCTGTCGTCCTGTGTGAAGCCGCGGATGCGCATCAGGCCGTGCAGCGTGCCGGCCCGCTCGTAGCGGTAGACGTTGCCCAATTCGAACAGCCGCAACGGCAGTTCTCGATAGCTGCGCTGGCGACTCTTGAAGATCAGACAGTGCATCGGGCAGTTCATCGGCTTCATGTAGTACGTGCCGTTGTCCATCTCCATCGGCGGGTACATACCGTCCTTGTAGAAGCCGAGGTGGCCCGACGTCTCGAACAGCGCCGCGTTGGACAGGTGCGGGGTGAACACGAACTGGTAGCCGCCATTGGCGTGACGTTCGCGGCTGTAGTCCTCCATCAGCTTGCGCACGATGGCACCCTTCGGGTGCCACACGGCGAGGCCGCCACCGAGCTCGGTGGGGAACGACAGCAGATCGAGTTCGACAGCGAGCTTGCGGTGGTCGCGCTTCTCGGCCTCCTCCAAGCGGTGCAGGTGCTCGTCCAGCGAGGTCTTGGACTCCCAGGCCGTGCCGTAGATGCGCTGCAGCATCGGTCCCTTTTCGTTGCCGCGCCAGTACGCGCCAGCGACCTTCATCAGCTTGAAGTGACCAAGTTTGCTGGTGCTGGGCACGTGCGGGCCGCGGCACAGGTCGACGAACTCAGGGGTGTTGCGATACACGCTGATCGTCTCACCCGAACCGATTTCACCGGTGTCGTCATTGTCGGCTGAGCCGGTGCTGACGCGTTCGATGATCTCGCACTTGTACGGCTGTCCGGCGAACACCAGCAACGCCTCGGCGGCCGGCAATTCGGCGCGAACGAAGGGCTGATCGGCCTTGATGATCAGCCGCATCGCGGCGTCGATCGACGCCAAGTCGCCCTCGGTGAAGGTGCGTCCCCCGGGCAGTTCGAAGTCGTAGTAGAAGCCGTCGTTGATGGCCGGCCCGATGGAGTACTTCGCTCCAGGGAACAGACCGATGACGGCCTGGGCGAGCACGTGAGCCGTGGAGTGGCGCAGGACGTGACGGCCAGCGTCGGATTCAGCGGTGATGATCGCCACCTGAGCATCGGCGGGCAGTGGGTTGCCGAGGTCGGCCTCTTCGCCGTTGACGACAGCCGCGACAGCGGCCTTGGCCAACCCGCGGCCGATCGACTCCGCCAGCGTGGTCGCAGTGGCACCCTCGGGAAGGGAACGCTGCGAACCGTCTGGAAGTGAAATCGTGATTTCGGCCATAGGGCGCCCAGTCTACGGTCGACCCTCTGTGCCGACCCGGGCAATTCCGTAACGTCGCCCCCGTGTCAGGCGCTGGCCATCTCCATCGAGTCCGCGGTGTCGGTCACCACACCCACCTTGGCTGTCACTGTCGGTTCAGTTTCGGCGGTCTTGCCGGCGTACACATTGCGGTACTCCTGCCCCGTCAACTCCCGTATTTCGAACATCAACTCATCGGTGATCTCGCGTAGCAGCAGATGCTCTTCTCCTCCGCGTTGGCGATACCGCTGCACATTGATCGGGCGGCCGACCTTGATCGTGCAGTCCTTGCGCAACTTGGGTGCCTTGGCATCGGGAGGTTGAATCTCGCGGGTGCCGATGACGCCGACGGGGAAGATCGGACAGCCGACCTTGAGCGCCAGGCGCGCGGCACCGGTGCGTCCCTTGTAGAGCAGACCGTCGCGGCTGCGGGTGCCCTCGGGGAAGATGCCGAACAGTTCCCCGCGTCGCAGCACCCGTTCGGCCGTATCGAGCGCAGCCTGGCTCTTATCGCCGCCGGCGCGGTCGATGGGGATCATTCCCAGCGCCGGGAACAGGAACTTCGTCTTCCACGAGTCCATGTATTCGGCCTTGCCGACGAAACTGATGTTACGCGGTACGTGCAGCATGACGAAGGCAGAGTCGAGGAAGCTGACGTGGTTCGGACACAGGATCGCCGGGCCTTCGGCGGGCAGTCGTTCGAACCCTTCGAGATGAAAGCGCCACAGGTGGGTCGCTACCGGCCGAACGACACCGCGCACGCGAGACTGCGCCTTCCCCGCCCCTTGCGCGTTCATCGGCCACCTGCCGTGCTCAGCATGGCCGGAGCATAGTCGCACCCACACCCCCGCGTTTGAAGGCCAAACCGCACCCAGTGCGGCGCAGCCTTCAAACGCTGTGGGGGGCGCGCTGCGTGTGAAGGCGAAACCGCACCCGGTGCGGTTTGGGCTTCACACGCGGGGTCAGAGAAGGACGCCGAGGAGGGCGGCAGCATCGTGCACGCTGTGCCCCTTGGCGGCGGCAGCGTCGATGATCGCCAGAGCACCCGGCGTGTCGAGATCGTCGTCGAGCGCAGCCCGCACATCGTCGAGCACGTCGTCGAGCACGTCGTCGAGCACCCGCGGAGCAGCGGCCCATACCTGAAGCCGCGCAGCGTTACGCGGCATCAACGTGTCGTCCCACTCCCACTCCTTGCGGTAGTGGTGCTCGATGATCGCCAGACGGATCGAGCGCGGATCCCAGATCTTGCGCAGCGCGTCGACGAAGACCAGGTTGCCCAAGCTCTTCGACATCTTGTTGCCGTTCATGAACACCATCGCCACGTGCATCCAATGCTTCACGAATGGCTGACCGGTGGCCGCTTCGCTCTGAGCCCGCTCGCACTCGTGGTGCGGGAAGATGAGGTCGCTCCCGCCGCCATGAAGGTCGATACTGGGCCCGAGTTCGCGCAACGCAAGTGCGCTGCATTCAATGTGCCAGCCCGGACGCCCCGGGCCCCACATCGTGTCCCAACTGGGCTCGTCGGACAGCGACGGGTGCCAGAGCACGAAGTCGAGCGGGTTTCGCTTGTTCGGATCGTCGACGTTGCCGCCGCGCTGGCGGGCGAACTCGATCATCTGCTCTGTGGAGTAGTTGCTGACGGTGCCGAACGACGGGAACTTGGAGACGTCGAAGTAGACGCTGCCACCCGCCTCATAGGCGAATCCACGTTCCAGCACCAGACCGATGAAGCCGCGGATGTCGGGAATCGCGCTGGACGCACGCGGCGTGCTGTGTACGGGGAGGGCATGGAGTGCCTCCATGTCGCGCTCGAAACGGGCCTCTTCGCCGGCAGCGAGATCGAGATAGTGCACACCCAGTTCACGGGCCTTGGCGAACAACGGGTCGTCGACATCGGTGACGTTGCGCACGCACTTGACCGTGTGGCCCTTGTCGATCAACCGTCGCTGCAGCACGTCGTAGGCGATGAACGTGGCGGCGTGGCCTAGATGGGTGGCGTCGTACGGCGTGATACCGCAGGTGTACATCAGCACCTGCGGTCCCGGTTCGAACGGCACCACGGCTCGGCGGGCGGTGTCGTACAAGCGCATCGTCACGTGGGCGACGCTACCGCCTCGGCGGCCTGGGCGGCTGCCTTCGCCGCAGCCTTGGCCTCGCGCGGGTCGCCCTTGATACCGGTGAGCTTCGGAGCGACGCGGGTCTTGTAGCGCACGTTCAGTTGCAACATCACGGCAGTAAACGCCTCGATGGCCGTTGCATTCGACAGTTCGCCGGCGTCGAGCGGGCGACAACCAGGGATCATGGCAATGATGTCGCTCATCGTCTTCACTGCGGCCGGGTCGTCGCCGCAGATCAGTACATCGCTGTCGATCGGTTGGCCGATGTGCCCAAGTTCGGTTGCCGGCAGGTGGTGGAACGCCGCAACGACACGACAGCGTGGCACTGCGGCCTGCACATGGGCGGCCACGCTGCCTCGCGGTGGGACCAGCGGCTGAAATTCCTTACCGACCCTCACGAGCGCGTTGGCCATGCTGACAACGATCTTGCCGGCCAGGGCGGCTTCGTTTTCTTGCGCAGTGGTGGCAGCAGAGTCCCACGGGGTGGCGATCACCACGATGTCGCAGGCGGCCGCCGCGGCGTTGTCGCCGTACGAGAGCATTGGGGCCAGATCGGGCCACTTCTCCACCTGGCTGTCGCGAGCCTCCATCGCGCGGTACTTCGACCGCGAGCCGATGACTGCCTCGAACCCGATCGACGCGAGGCGTGCAGCAAGCGCGCTCCCCGCGGGTCCGGTCCCACCCAAGATTCCAATACGCATTCAGCGAGCTTTACACAATGGTCTCACGCGGGAGAAGGCCGTAGTCCGCTCCGTCCGATTACGATGCCGCACATGGGTCTGCTCGACGGCAAGAACATCGTGATCACCGGCGTCCTCACGGATGCCTCGCTCGCATACGGCGTTGCCGTGCTGGCGCAGCAGGAGGGCGCCAACATCGTGCTCACCGGCGCGGGCAGAGCCCTCAGCCTCACGGAGCGCACGGCGCGCAAACTGCCCCAGCCCGTTGATGTGTACGAACTCGACGTCACCAACACCGACCACCTGGTCAACGTACGCGAGGCGCTTGCGGCCAAATGGGGTCGAGTGGACGGCGTGCTGCACAGCATCGGATTCGCCCCCGAGGCATGCCTCGGTGAGGACTTCCTGGCCCCGCAGTGGGCAGACGTCAGCGTTGCAATGCACGTGAGTGCCTACTCGCTGAAAGCGCTCGCCGAGGCGTTCGTTCCGCTGATGTCCAGCGGTGGCTCATTCGTCGGTCTCGACTTCGACAACACCGTTGCCTGGCCCGCCTACAACTGGATGGGCGTCGCCAAGTCGGCACTCGAGAGCGTCAGCCGTTACCTCGCCCGTGATCTCGGGCCACGCGGCATCCGCAGCAACCTGATCGCCGCCGGCCCGGTGAAGACCATCGCCGCCAAGAGCATCCCCGGATTCAAGAAGTTCGAGGATGTGTGGGACGACCGCTCACCGCTCGGTTGGGACGTCACCGATTCATCTGCCGTCGCCAAAGCCTGTGTGGCACTGTTGAGCGACTGGTTCCCGGCCACCACGGGCGAGATCATTCACGTGGACGGCGGCTACCACGCCGTCGGTGCCTGACTCTTTCAGCGCACCACCTGAATCAGCACGGACGCACTCAACACGTCCACGCGCACGTCGAACACATCACCCACGCCGTGGAAGGTGCCCAACACCGCCGTGGTCAGCGAGGTGCCCATCGCGAGCACCTGGCTCGTCGCACCCACTGACACCACTGAGTTGAAGTGCGCCGCGTTCGTGACCCGTAATTGCTGGGCTGCGTGTACTCGCACACACGGCGGCGCAACCGCACCGTCGTAGCGCAACGTGTCGTCGTCGAACGCGATCTCGACCACCGTCGCCGCGAACGGCGCATCACGGCAACCGGTGACGGGCGGCGGCTGCTCGGCACTCTGCGCCACCGACGTCGTGGCGGCCGCGATCGTGGTGGTTGCGATCGTGGTGGTTGCTGGCCCGCCGTCCGTCGTCTGGTCGGGTGACGTGACCGACGGGTCGGTCACGCCCGACGTTGGAACAACCTGCGTGCCACCCCCGCCGGCGGAACCTGCCGTCGCCACCAGTGACTCGTTCGTTGCCGCCGGACCCCGGTCGGAACATCCCACGAACCACATCGTCACCATGATGACGAGGGCAACGGGTCGAAGACGCACGGCACGAGGCTATGTCGTGTGTGGCGCCGGGTAGGTTCGCCCGTGTGAACCGCCTCGCCGACGAGACCTCCCCCTATCTGCGTCAGCACCGTGACAACCCTGTGGATTGGTATCCGTGGGGCCCTGCGGCATTCGCCGCTGCCGCAGAGCGCAACGTACCCATCCTGTTGAGCGTGGGCTACTCCGCCTGCCACTGGTGCCACGTGATGGCCCATGAGTGCTTCGAGGACATCGAGGTCGCAGCGGTGATGAACGAACACTTCGTCAACGTGAAGGTCGACCGAGAAGAACGGCCCGATGTCGACGCCGTCTACATGGAAGCGGTGCAGGCCTTGACCGGCCGGGGCGGCTGGCCGATGACCGTGTTCCTGACGCCGACCGGGCAGCCATTCTTCGGCGGTACGTACTTCCCCAAGCCGCAGTTCCTGCAGCTGCTGGCGACGATCACCGACGTGTGGCGCCACCGACCGGCCGATATCCAACAGAACGTGGATGCCCTCACCGAAGCGTTGCGTCGCACCGAGCGAGTCACCCCGCTCGACGATCTGCCGCCGGTCTCGCAGGTCGAGCTCGGGCTGCAGCAGCTGTTGTCCACGTTCGACCCCGAATGGGGCGGGTTCGGTCGGGCACCGAAGTTCCCGTCCACGATGAGCCTCGACCTGCTGGCCCGCCACGCGCAGCTCACGGGCGACGCTCAATCGCTGCAGGTGCTGACCACGACGTTAGATGCAATGGCCTCGGGCGGCGTCTACGACCACCTCGGTGGTGGGTTCGCCCGCTACTCGGTGGACGACCAATGGCTGGTGCCGCACTTCGAGAAGATGCTGTACGACCAAGCCCAGTTCGTGCGCGTCTACACCCACGCCTACCTGCTGACGAGACAGCCGCACTACCGCCAGGTGGTGGAAGAGACCGTCGCCTACGTCCTCCGCGACCTGCGCCACCCTGACGGCGGGTTCTACTCAGCCGAGGACGCCGATTCACCCGATGAACACGGCCACGGCCACGAAGGGCTGTTCCACACGTGGACCATCGCCGAGGTGCGCGATGTGCTGGGCGACGGGTCCGACGACGGGGCCGACGCTGCGCTCGAGTGGTACGAGTTCACCGAGGAGGGCAACTTCGAGGGACGCACGATACCGGCCCGGCTCCATCACCGTGGCGACCTGTTGCGTCCGGCGCACATCGAGCAGGCACGTCGCAGACTGTTTGAGGCACGTGAGCTCCGGCGGCGACCTGGTTTGGACGACAAGGTGCTCAGCGAGTGGAACGGCATGATGCTGTCGGCGCTGTGCGAAGCAGCAGCAGCACTCGACCGCCCCGACTGGACCGCTGCAGCGCTGGCCAATGGCGAGTTCCTGGTGCGCGAGCTGCGCCGACCTGATGGTCGCTGGCACCGGTCGTGGCACGCCGCGGGACATCCACCCGCCCGCCACGCCGCCTTGGCCGCCGACCACGCCCATCTCGTCGACGCGTTCACGCGTCTCGGTGAGCTCACCGGGCAGGCGCGCTGGTTGCGTGCGGCCGAGGATGTCGCCGACACGTTGCTCGACCACTTCTGGGACGTGCAGCACGGCGGCGTGTTCACCAGTGCCGACGATGGCGAACAGCTGGTCGTGCGGCAGAAGGATCTGTTCGACAACGCCACCGCCTCGGCCAACTCCACGACAGCGATGGCCCTGTTGCGCCTCAGTGCGCTCACCGGCGAGTTACGGCTTCGACAACATGCCGACCGCATCCTCGGGTTGATCGGTCGCGTCGTACCGCAAGCTCCCAGCGGGTTCTCCAACGCGCTTGCCGCGCTCGACATGCGCCACGCCGGCACCACCGAGATCGTGATCACCGGCGACCGGCCCGACCTACTGGCCGAGGTGCGCGGCCGCTGGCTGCCCAACGCCGTGCTGGCCTGGGGTGAACGCCACGACAGCCCGCTGTGGGCGGGGCGCGACGACGGACTGGCGTTCGTGTGCCGCGCACACGTGTGCCAACTGCCCGTGAGTGAACGCTCGGATTTGGCTGTCCAACTGGCGTGAGCGGCGCGACACTGGGGGTGCGGCCCCGTCGGGCCGTGACACGACAACATCCAGGAGGACGTCATGAAACGCCTTCTCAGTGCCGCACTCGTGGCCAGCGCCCTGATCGGTGGGGTCGCCTGCAGCGATGGCGCATCAATTGGCTCGAAAGTCGGCCGAACCGAGCAGACCACCGCCGACAACGGCCCGGGCGGCAACTCCGCTTCGGTGCCGGTGATCCCCGGCCTCAAGCCCGAGTGCCAGGCCATCTACCAGGCGATGGCGGGGGCCGCCCAGGCGATGTCGGGCGCCAGCGACGCAGAGCAGGCCACAGCCATGTTCGCCGCGTTGGTGGACGCAGTGCCCGCCGAGTTGAAGGACGACGCGAAGACGTTCTCCGACGCCTACAGCGCCTATCTCAACATCTTGCTGAAGTACCAGGGCGACCCAACCAAGGCAATGGCCGACCCGAAGGTCATCGCAGCGCTCAGCGCTCTCAGCTCAGACGAGGTGCAGACCGCCTCTGACAATCTGTCGAACTACATGAACGTCAGCTGCCAGACCGGCAGCTGACGATTCAGCAGCTCAGAGGCCGGAACGCTCCAGCACGTGGATACCACATGCCGAGCCGAGGCCGATGACGTGGGCCAGGCCCACCTTCGCGCCCTCGATCTGGCGGGGTCCGGCCTCGCCACGCAGGTGGTGGCAGATCTCCCAGATGTTGGCAATGCCCGTGGCGGCAATCGGGTGGCCCTTGCTCTGCAGACCACCGGAGACGTTCACCGGGGTCTTGCCGGTGCGCCAGGTGGCGCCCGACTCGAAGAAGTCGACAGCGCCGCCCTCTTCGCACAGCATCAGGTTGTCGTAGTGCACCAGTTCGGCCGTGGCGAAGCAGTCGTGCAGTTCGACGAGGTCGAGATCCTCGGGGCCGATACCCGCACGCTCGTAGGCGATCTTGGCCGCGTTGCGAGTGAGGGTGTTGACGTTCGGCAGCACCTGGCAGGCCTCTTCGTACGGGTCGGTGGTGAGCACCGAGGCCGACACCTTGATCGCACGACGCTGCTGCTCGAGGCTGAGGGTCTTCAGCTTCGCATCGCTGACCACCACAGCGGCGGCGGCGCCGTCGCAGTTGGCCGAGCACATCGGGCGTGTGTTCGGGTAGGCGATCATGATGTCGTTCTTGATCTGGTCGAGCGACATCGCCTTGGTGTAGGCAGCCAGCGGATTCAGCGTGCTGTGGAAGTGGTTCTTCTCACTGATCTTGGCGAACACGTCGAAGTCGGTCGCGCCATAGGTGTGGAGGTACTCCATGCCGATCTGGGCGAACGTGCCGGGCATACCCGAGGTGCCGATACGACCCTCGGTTTCCATGACCTCGCCGAAGCGGCCCTGCGGCTCCCAGGAAGCGCCGGCCTTGCCGCTCTTGCCCGCGCCACCCAGCAGGCCAGCGCCAGCCAACTTCTCGACGCCGACGGCCAGACCGAAGTCGGCTTCACCGGACTTGACCGTCATGATCGCGGTCTTCAGCGCCGTGGCGCCAGTGGCGCAGGCGTTGGAGACGTTGTAGGCCGGGATACCGGTCTGACCGATCTGCTTCTGAATCCGCTGGGCGATACCCGGGGCGTCCATCAGGCAGCCTGCAGCAAGCACGCCCATGTCCTTCATCGACACGCCGCCGTCCTTGAGGGCAGCGAGGACGGCCTCAGCCGCGAGGTCGACGGTGTCGCGGTCGGGATACTTCCCGAACTTGGTCATGTAGATGCCGAGGATCCAAACGTCATCGCTCATTGGATGCTGCCTTTCGAAGTGGGTGCGGTGCTGATGGGTGCGAACAGTGGATGGTTCAGGCGGGCTGGAAGCCGAAGCCGATGGCTTCGACCCCGTTCTCGTCTGCGCCGAGCGGATACGTGGCGAGCGTGACCTTCTGGCCCATCGTCACGGACTCGGGGCTGGGCTCGACGTTGATGATGTTGCCGCGCACGCTGGTGCCCTGGCAGTTGACGATGGCGGACACGAACGGCACCGGCACGCCAGGGGCGGCGAAGGTGACGATCGTGAACGACATGATCTCGCCGTCGGTGGCGACATCGGCCTTGCGGAACTCGGTGCCGCTGCAGCCGGCGCACGCATTGCGACGGTCGAAGAAGCGAGCGCCACATGCGGTGCACTCGTTGGCCACGAGGTGCGGATGATCGCCGAGCACGAGATAGTCGACGAAAGGAATCTGGTTGGACATTGCGAACTCTCCTGAACAGGGGTGCTAGCGGCACTGTAGCGATCTGACATCTCCGTCAAAGAGTCGGCAGATGGACATCGCCCAAAGTCGGCGGTGAGGTGGGGTCAGGGCACTCCTGAACGCCGACTTGCCCGACCGCCGCGCAAGTCGGCGGTGAGGTCCGGACTGGTCGGGCCTGAACGCCGACTTGAATGCGCGGGTCTCACCACTGACGATGATGGATGATCTCCTCGAGCGGGCGCCGTGGCCGCTTCGTCGGTGAACCGGTGGGTGCGTCCTCGGGGGCACGTTGACCCAGCGCGACGGCACCCACTTGCACCACGTGCGGCGGCACACCGAGTGAGTCGAGCAGCGTGCGGGCATTGCGGAAGATCCCGAAGTACAGCGCACCGAGGCCCCGCTCCTCCGCCAGCAGCAACAGGTTCTGCACCGCCATCGCCGCATCGGTGAGCCAGAACGGCACGTCCCAGTTCGCCGCGTCATCGAGGCCGTGCCCCGACTTGTCGCCCTCTGCGTAGCGGGCCGTGTAGGCGGTGGGGTCGGCCAATGGCAGCACGATGACGGGCGCCAGCAGGACACCTGGCTGCTTCGCGGCGAACCACTCCCCTGCCCCGGTGAGTTCCCAAAAGCGACTCAGCGAGTCGCCGCTGAGTACCAGAAAGTGCAGCCCTTGACTGAACCCGGCGGACGGGGCGCGGCGGGCCAGATCAAGCAGATCGCCGACGACCAGTGGGTCGAGCGGGGTGGGCGCGAACTGGCGGGTCATGCGCCGCCGCCGCAACAGGCCGGCGAGCGGTGACACCGGATCGGTCAGCGGGCGCCGATCTTGACGAGATCCTCGGCCATCACCCAACCGTGCACAATCAGCGCACCGGCGTTCTTGGCGGGCAGGTTGGCAAACATCGCCGCAACTTCCGGCTTGATCTTGTCGGCCTTCAGCGACTCGTGGTCGAGGAACCCGGTCTGACCGTTGTTCTTGACGATGAAACCCTGCTCGTCGTAGTTGCTGTCGACTCCGAAGCGACGGGCCAGACGGCGGCCCCATGCACGCTCTTCACCCACGGCGCGATGGCCAGGACGGGGAATCATCTCTGCGACGTTCTTGAACGACTCGAGCGCGTCGGGGACGACAAAGCGCGAGCCGACCACGACATCCTCGTCGGGGAATGCCATCAGCGCACGGTGGAAGGCCTCGTTCATGAGACCCTTCAGCACCTGATCGCGCTTGGACGTGCGCTTGACGCTGAGCACGCCGACCAGCACACACGGGGTGCCGCCGATGCGTTCGAGCGTGGCGAACGCGAACCCGTGGAGTCTGTCCTCGATGCGAGCGGTGGTGCTGAGCACCCAGCTCTCCTTGGCCTTCGACAACGCGCCGATGTCGAACGCACCCCCCATCGACGCCATCTCGTCGAGATCAGCGTCGTTGAGCGCCGCGCAGTCCCTGGTTTCCACCTGGATTGCCATTGCCCTGATGCTCCTGTGGGATTCCGAACCCCCCGGACAGACCCGGGGCGTGACCTGAGTTCCCTATTCTGCCACCGAATCCCGACATTTCCTGTCGTCGGACTTACGGAATAGATACAAGCCTCAGGATCGGAGCGGTTACAGCACGACGGCGTCGTGGCCGAGCGCCATCCGCAGTTCGCCGACGACCCGGTCGAGATCGACGCAGAAGTCGTCGGCCAGTCGGAGCACCTTGCCGTTCCCGATGTGCAGGTACACCGGCGAATCCCCCGGGTGTTCGCGCAGGATCTTGCGGATCTGGTGGATCTTCAGTTCGTTCAACGAGGTGGCCGGCACCCGCAGTCGCAGCGGCGCCGAGTTGCCGGTGTCGAGGCCTTCCAGGATCTGCACGTCCTGGACCATGAACCCGATCCGCGACTCGTCGCGCTTGTCGATGCGGCCTTTGACCGTGACGATCGAGTCGTCGATCAGCTTGTGCCCCTGCTCCATCAGCACCCGAGGAAACACCGTCGCCTCGATCGACGAGTCGAGGTCTTCCAGGATGAAGACGGCCATCTGGTCGCCCTTCTTGGTGAACTTGCGGGCCAGGTTGGTGACCACACCGCCGAGTACGACCACCGCACCATCGTCCTTGTCGACCGCCTCGGCGATACTGCACTCGACCTTGCGGCGCAGTGCCGCCTCCACACCCAGCAACGGGTGGTCGGAGATGTACAGACCGAGCATCTCTTTCTCGAAACGCAGGCGGTCACTCTTCTCGAACTCGTGCGGCGGCACCACCACCCGCTCGTCGAAGCCGTGGTCCGAGGTGTCGTCGCCCATGTCGCCGAACAGGCTCATCACACCCTGGTCGCGTTCGCGACGACGCACCACCGTGCTGTCGATGATCTGCTCGAACACCATCAGCAAACCCTTGCGCGGGTGACCCATCGAGTCGAACGCCCCGGCCTTGATCAGCGATTCCACGGTGCGCTTGTTGAGCACCGATTCGGGAGCGCGTTCGGCAAACTCGTGGAAGCTCGCGTAGGGGCCGTTCGCATCGCGTTCGCGCAACAGCTGCTCGACGAGGCCCTCGCCGACATTGCGGATCGCCGACAGGCCGAACGTGATCGCGCCAGGGCTTCCTGTGGGCAACACGACGTCGATGGGAATCTCGTGCAGTCCGAGCGCGGCGAAGTCGATCACCGAGCGGTTGACGTCGGGGGTGAGCACCTTCACACCCGTCGCCCGCGCGTCGCTGAGGTACACGGCCGCCTTGTCGAGGTTGCTCTTGACGCTCGTGAGCAAACAGGCCATGTACTCGACCGGGTAGTGCGCCTTCAGGTAGGCGGTCTGGTAGGCCACCAGGCCGTAGCCGAAGGCGTGGCTCTTGTTGAACGCATAGTCGGCGAAGGGTTCGATGATGTCGAACAGTTCCTTACCGAGTGGCCGTCCGTAGCCGGTGTTCTCACACCCGTCTTCGAATGCTTGCCGGGCGGCGGCCATGACCTCGCGACTCTTCTTGCCCATCGCCTTGCGCAAGTTGTCCGCTTCGGCGAGCGAGTAGCCGGCGAACTTCTGCGCCACACGCATCACGCTCTCCTGATAGATCATCAGGCCGTAGGTGTCGCCCAGCACCTCCTTGGCATCCTCATGGAAGTACTCGACGGGTTTGCGCTCGTTCTTGCGATCCGCGTAGTCGTAGTGCATGTTCACCGACATCGGACCCGGGCGGTAGAGGGCCACCAGCGCGGCGACGTCGTCGAACGAGGTGGGCGCCAGCGAGCGCATCAGCGCACGCATGGGCGGTGATTCCAGCTGGAACACGCCCATCGTGTCGCCGCGCTGCAGCAACTCGAACACCTTGAGATCGTCCAGCGAGACCATGTCGATGTCGAACGTCGGGTCTTTGGTGGCGCGCACCATGGCCATCGTGTCGGAGATGACGTCGAGGTTGCGCAACCCCAAGAAGTCCATCTTCAACAGACCGAGTTCTTCGACGCCATGCATCTCGTACTGAGTGACGATCGGGGCATCTTCGGGCTTGCCACCGGATTCCGGCTTGCGCTGGATGGGTAGGTAGTTGGTGAGCGGCTCTTTGGTGATCACCACGGCTGCGGCGTGAATACCGTCGCTTCGTTTCAGACCTTCGAGCCCGCGGGCCACCTGCACGACGCGCTTCACATCGGGGTCGGCCTCGACCATCGCCCGCAGTTCGGCGGCGGCTTTGTACCCGTCGGCGTATTTCGGGTTTTCCTCGAGGCAGTACTTCAGCGGGGTGTCGCGGCCCATCACCAGCGGCGGCATCGCCTTGGCGACCTTGTCGCCCATACCGTACGGATAGCCCAGCACGCGTGCGGCGTCGCGCACTGCGTTGCGGGCCTTGATGGTGCCGAAGGTGATGATCTGCGCCACGTGGTCGCGGCCGTAGCGCTCCGCGGCGTAGCGGATCATTTCGTCGCGGTAGCGAGAGTCGAAGTCCATGTCGATATCGGGCATGGAGACGCGGCTGGGGTTGAGGAACCGTTCGAACAGCAGGTCGTATTTGATCGGGTCGAGGTCGGTGATGCGCAGGCAGTAGGCCACTGCGCAACCGGCCGCCGAACCACGTCCGGGGCCGACCCGGATACCGGAGTCCTTGGCGTGCTTGATGAGATCCCACACGATCAGGAAGTACGAGGCGAACCCCATGTTCTTGATGACCTGCAACTCGTAGGCCAGGCGCTCGACAACACTGTTCGGCAGCGTGTCGCCCCAACGGTCGGCGGCACCCTTCCACGTCAGCGCGTCGAGGTAACCGCCGTCGTCGACGAAGCCTTCGGGCAGTGGGTAGTTCGGCAGCAACGGCTTGCCGAACTCGATGTTCACATCCGCGCGCTCGGCGATCCAGAGCGTGTTGTCGCACGCCTCGGGAAGATCGCGGAACAGGTAGCGCATCTCGGCGGCGCTCTTCAGATAGTGCTCGGTGCCCTCGAACTTGAACCGCTTCGGGTCGTTCAGCATCGCCCCGGTCTGCACGCACAGCAGCGCGTCGTGCGATTCGTGGTCGGCCTGGTGCACGTAGTGCGAGTCGTTGGTGGCGAGGATCGGCGCACCGATCTTCTTGGCGATCTCGATCAGCTTCGGGTTCGTGTCGCGCTGCGCGGCCAGACCATGATCCTGCACCTCGACAAACAGGTTGTCCTTGCCGAAGATCTCCTGCATCCGGCCGGCCTTCTGCAGGGCGCCCTTCTCGTCACCCTGCAGCAACGCCTGCAACACGTGACCACCCAGACAGCCGGTGGTGGCGATGAGACCGTGGTGGTACTTCTCCAGCAACTCCCAATCCATGCGCGGCTTGTAGTAGTAGCCCTCGAGGAAGGCCAGGCTGGCCAACTGGATCAGGTTCTGGTAGCCCTGGTTGGTCTCGGCCAGCAGGGTCATGTGGTAGTAGAGCTTCTTGCCGCCGTCGGTGTCGCCGCCCGAATCGTCGACCCGACCGCGACGGGCGGGGCGTTCGTGACGGCTGTCGTAGGCCAGATAGGCCTCGGTACCGATGATCGGCTTCACACCCTGCTTCTTGCACTCCTTGAAGAACTCAAGGACGCCATACATGTTGCCGTGGTCGGTGATACCCAGCCCGGGCATACCGTCCTGCACCGCCTTGGCGACGAGTTCGTCGAGCTTGGCCGCCCCGTCCAACATCGAGAACTCGGTGTGGACGTGCAGGTGGGTGAACGAGTCGCCCACGGGCGCGGCCTCCTTCGGCGATGGATGAACAGGGTGCTGAAATCACAGTGCTGTGATTCGATTGACGCTAGCCGCGAACCTGGCCGCGCGGAACAGCCGTCAGAGATACGTTCCAGGACGATCGCGGGGTTCGGGACCCCCGCCCTGGCCAGGCATGCCACCGACACCGGGAGGGAGCTGGCGCATCTGCTCAAGTTGCTGGCGGGCGGCAATCTGTTGCGCGAAAAGGGTGGCTTGGATGCCGTGGAATAGACCCTCGAGCCAGCCGACGAGCTGCGCCTTGGCGACACGCAGTTCGCTCTCGGAGGGCACCACATCCTCCTTGAAGGGCAGCGCCAGCATGTGTAGTTCGTGCTGCAGGTCGGGCGACAACGCCAGGCTCAGTTCGACGATCGAACGCTCGTAGATCTCGGCGAGTCGTTCGCGGCTCGCTTCGTCGAGCGGTTGGCCACGGACTTCCTCGAGCAACTGCTTGACCATCGACCCGATGCGCATCACCTTGGCCGGCTCCGTCACCGTCTCCATCAGCGTCTGGTCGTCCATGGGCAATTGACCAGGGGCCACGACCTCGCCGTGTTCGATCTGGGGAATCTCGTCGCTCATGGGAACTCCGTTTCGGGAACTGACTGCTACTCCCGCACCGTACCCGCTAGCAGCGGTACGAGCATCTCCGCAGAGGTGAGCGACCCGTGACGACACACCAGTGGAAACGGGCCACTGTCATCAGGGTCGTGGAAGCTGATCGGCGCATACGGCACGAGTGCCACATCGCCGTAACGGGCGGCCACCGGGGGGCTGACCACCGACCCGAACCAACCGCGTTCGATGAGATCGGCACGAGAGTGCACCCATGCCGTGTCGGAGTGGTGTTCGGTGGCTGCGGCCAGCAGATCGGCAGCGGCGCCAGGTTTCGCATGCAGCCAACGGAAGCGACCTTCTCCGCTTTGGGCCCGCACCAGCCGCAGCACGTCCTGGTGCGGGTGCACGATGCGCTCACCGACGTCCACCTGACCGTGGTCGGCCGTCACCAACAGCGCAGCACCTGGCGGCAACTCGTCGAGCACGTCGGCCACGAGGCGATCGACGGCACGCAACTCGGCGTCGTAGTACGGCCCAAAGCCGCGCTCGTGGGCCACTTTGTCGATGCCGTCGTAATACGCGTACACGAACCGCTCGCCGCGACGCAGTTGTTCACCGATGGTGACCGCCAGACCCGAGGTGGTGCGGTAGCCGACGGGGACGCTGCCACGAAGGTGCGCGGCGGTGAACGCCGACGACTCCAGTTCGGCCTTGCTGACCACGGGCACTCGTTCACCAAGGAACGGTTCGAACGGTTGCGTGGTGGTGGGCTCGATGCGACGGCGTGCGTCGCCCGCTGCAGTGTGCCAGCGCAACACGTTCAGCACTTCCCCGGAAATCTCCATTCGGTAGCCCACCACACCGTGCTCACCCGGCGTGAGACCAGTGGTGATGGAGGTGAGCGCAGTGCCGGTCGTCGACGGAGCGACGCTCGTGATCGGGCCGCCTGCCAGGCTGGACAGTGTCGGAGCGATGGCGGCCCGCTCCGCGAGCTGTTCCCAACCGAGACCGTCGACCACCAGCAGCACGACTTGCTGCGCCCGCGCCGCTGCCGCTGGGATCCATGCCGGTTTGGTCGCTCCGCGCGGCGCCAACAGCGCAGGCACAATGCCGCGCACATTGGCGCCTGAATACTGCGGGACGATCGGAGCCGGAGACACGAGGTGGTCAGTCCAGCACCTCCAGCCCGGTGAGCGCCAGCCCTGACGAGGACAAGTGCTCGTCCCAACGGCGACGAACGGCCTACGATGTCGCCGTGCGTGTCTCAAGCAAGGGCGATTATGCGTGTCGGGCGTTGTTGTCCTTGGCATTGCACGACAAGGCCATCGGCCCCACGTCGGTGCGCGACATCGCCGAGCGTACGGCGATCCCGCAGCCGTATCTCGAGCAGATCCTGCTCGCCCTGAAGGGCGCCGGACTAGTGCGTTCCAAGCGCGGTGTGGGCGGCGGCTACGTCCTCGCCCGCCATCCTGAGGACATCCGTCTCAGCGAGATCCTCAGCGCAGTCGATGGCCCGATCAGCCTCGGCGACTTCGGCGAACCCCACCAAGACGGTGCCTGCGACCACGAGGGCCAGTGTGTGCTGCTCTCGATCTGGAAGTCATCGGGCGAACAGATGCGGCGCATCATGGATGGCTTCACATTGCAGGCCGTCGCCGACGCAGCCCGCGGCGAGGCGCCCTACCCCGATGCCAAGTTCGACTGGGTGATCTGACTCAGTCAGCCGATGGGGTCGGAGAGACTCGCCTCGACCGCAGCAAGATCCGTGGGAAGTACTGATTCGAAGCTGAGCGTCTCACCGGTCACCGGGTGCACCAGCTCGAGACCTGCGGCGTGCAGGAACGGGCGCGGGCACGGTACGGCCACGCGGATGCCCCCGTACTGACCATCGCCGACCACCGGGTGTCCGATTGCGCTGAGGTGGACACGGATCTGGTGCGTCCGGCCGGTCTCGAGACGGCACTCGAGCACCGACACATCGGCCGGGGTGCGATAGCCCTGCAGCACGCGGTAGCGGGTGCGCGCCGACTTGCCATCGACCACGACGGACATGCGCATCGGGTCGCGATGATCGCGTCCGATGGGGGCGTCGATGACGCCGACGGGGTTGTCGAGGTGGCCCCACACGACCGCCCGATACACACGACCGACGTCGCGTGACGACAGTGCGTTCACGAGGAAGTGGTAGGCGCGCTCGGTTCGGGCCACGACCAGCAGCCCAGTCGTGCCGATGTCGAGACGATGCACAATTCCCGGGCGGTGCGTCTCGCCGACATCGGCGATCTCGGGATAGTGGGCGAGCAAACCATTCACCAGCGTGCGATCGGGATTCCCCGCGCCGGGGTGCACCACCAGCCCGGCCGGCTTGTCGACCACGATGATCTGCTCGTCCTCGTAGACAACGGTGAAGTCCACGGAGGCATCGGCCTGCGGCGGTTCCGGTACGGGCAGCATCGCCTCGTCGACGAGCACGATCTGGGTCTCCTTGACGCGCAACTTGCCGGTGGTCTGCACCACACCATCGAGTTGTACGCCGCCGACAGCGATCAGCGCCGCAGCGTCGGAGCGACTGCATTCGGTGACGAGCGACACGATGCGGTCGAGCCGTTCACCGGCCAGAGCAGCAGGAATCTGTTCTTCGATCACGAGCGAGCTTCTTTCGGTGAGAACAGCGACCACAACAAGAACAATGCGCCACCGACGTTCACGCCCATGTCGGCGACGTTGAAAATCGGGAACCACTGGAAGTCGATGAAATCGACGACCGCTCCGTGCAACCAGCCCTCGCCGCGGAACAGGCGGTCGAACAGGTTGCCCAACGCACCGCCC
>CAIXHI010000183.1 GCA_903919215.1 uncultured Acidimicrobiaceae bacterium | reverse complement strand
GCCATCGGCGATGTGCGCACGCCACACATCGCGCAGCGTGACCACGTTCGTCTCGATCGTGGTCACCTCGTGACCAGCTTCCGCGTACCGCTGTGCGGCGGAGCCGTCGAGGGTTGACAGACCGGTAGCGCCCACCACGCTGAACTCCATCGCTCCGGCGCGGTCAGCCACGGCGGCGCGTACGTTGATGTCGAGTGGTCGGTGTTGCACGAGACCGTCGTACATGTGCGGATTCGGGTCGACGTTGACGCCGGTCCAGCCACGCTCGTAGAACAGGGCCGTCACCGAGTCGACTGTTGGCCATGCCGCGCCGATGTCGATGTACGTGCCAACACCGACGTCGGACAGCGCTCGCCACAGCACGATGTCCTCGAAGTTCTGCGCGTACGAGATCAGTTTCTTGGGTTCCGGTTGGTGCTCACCCTCGTCAGTACTGAACTCACTCATCGCCACCCAAGGTACTGCACGGGCATGCGTAGCGAGCAGGCACAAAGGCTCCGAACCCAGGGTTCACACCGTCATGTACGTCGAGACCACCGCGACCAGCGACGAGCCGGCGACACGCCACCGGGTCTCGCTGCAGTCGGGGTCGGTGGTACCAGCTCGCGCGTCTGCTCGATCGTCATCGGCCCGTTCTTCAAGTACAGCGCCAGATCGGTCAGTCCGGCCGCTGCGGCCAGCGTCGCGCTGCGCGCACGATGCGCTGGGGTGGCGGGAGTGACTGCAGCCGGGCACAGCTCGGCCCTCACATAGTGAGCGTGCCCCCAGTACAACTGCCCGCCCCGATTCTGCGTCGCGACCGGCGCTGAATCGAAGTAAGCAACCGACTCCATGGCCGCCTCACCACACCCCGACGCCGAATAGTGCACGAGGTTGTCCAGCCGCCACAACAGGAACCCACGGGCACGCAAGAACGCGTCGATATCGCCGAACAGCGGCTGCCCCTCGTAGAGCGGGTTGAACTCGACCTCGATCTCCAACAGTTGCACCGTCGCGAGCGTCGCCTCGGCCCCCTGGAGCACACCCAACTCCGAACCCTGGGTGTCGAGCTTCAACATGTCGACGTGGTCGACTCCGAGCTCGGCGCACCACTGGTCGAGCGTGGAGAGCGACACACTCTGCTGTCCGACCGGCGTCATGCAGGTCAGCTCCGCGAACGTCTCGGTCAGCCGACCGATGGGCGGGTAGATCGAGGAGCAGGCCGGCTCGACCGTGTTGTGCAGCGTCACCAGCGAGTTCGTCGGGCCGAGCGCGAGCGGCACATACGTGGAGGTGGTGTCGCCTGCGTCGCGAGCACGCTGGTTCAGCCGTTCGCATTCTGCGGCATCGGGGTCGAAGCCGAACACGCGCACATCTGGTGCGAGGGAAGCCCAGCGGTCGGCGACGCCCCAGCGCGCCCCGACGTCGACGATCACATAGTCCGTCATCTGGCGCAGAGTAACCGAACCGCGGGCTAGTGATTTCCACCGCCACCGACATCGGCCGTGGCCGCGTCGTACACCGCAAGCACTCGCGTGAGGTGACGGTCCATCGAGAACTCGTGCTCGAAGCGGCGACGGGCAGCGGCGCCGAGTTCGGCTCGACGGGCGGGGTCGGCGATCAG
>CAIXHI010000182.1 GCA_903919215.1 uncultured Acidimicrobiaceae bacterium | reverse complement strand
GCTGCTGGCGCGTCGGCGGTTCGATGGCCTCGATCTGCAACACCTGGCCGGCGACGAGTCGCTCGGTGGTGAGCACTTCCTGTTGACGGCCGAGGAAACGCTTCGCCAGACGCGGCCCCCACACGAACAGGCCGACGACCATCCATCCACGGCGGCCACCGAAGACGCCCTTGTACAGCGAGTTGTGCCGCAGCATCGCCGTCGGCGACAACAGACTGAGCTTCTTGGCCACGGTTACAGCCGACGAACTTCGACGAACGTGGTCTTCTTCTTCCCCGACCGGCGGCCGAGCAGAAAGAAGATGACCAGCAACACGACACCGCCGACCGTCACGGCCGTGATGAGTGTCTGCTTCTTGTCCTCGAGCTTGCCCTGCCAGTCGTCCTGTACGGACTTGAACTTCGCCTCGAGGTCGTCGCGGGTGATGCGGGGCTGGGCCATGTCAGGACTGCTCCTTGTTCAGGGGCTTCTTGTTGATACGAGCGAGTGCGAGGAAGGCAACGAACACGCAGAACACAAAACCGAAGCCGTACGGCAACAACGACATCCAGCGACCGTGGAACGTGCCCGGCCATTCGGACTGGATCATGCGCAGCAGACCGAGGACCAGGAACGCCGTTCCCCCACCGATGAGCAGCGCACCGCCGAGGCCGTAGCCGATCCAGCGCACAGCACCGCGGAGCGGGCTGCGCAGCTCCTGGTTCGCGTACGCCTTGACCATCTGCACGACTTCGCCGATCTGACCGGCAGAACCGCTGGATTTCGGGTTGCGTGTGGAGTCGCTGTCCTTCTCGGGCACCCCATATATGTAGCACGCGATCGACGCCATCGCCTACCGACCAACTACGAAAGATCCGGCCGATGTCAGCGCTGCATGCGGAACGTGAGCACATCCTCGACGGTTTCGAGCAGCTCTCCCAGCAGCGCAAGTCGCTCCCCTGCGCCCGGAGCACACAGAACTTGGTAGCGGTCGAAGTCCGCGAACGGAGCCAGACCAGCCAACTGGAACGTCGCCAACGATGGATCGTCACTGATCGCGACCGTCGGGTCGACCCCGCCATCACCCAGGGCTGCGGCAAGCTCGGCGGCGCGCCGACAGCGGGCGGCGACCGATTCGAGCGCGACCGGGTCGACGACGGCCAGACCGTCATCGGGCCAGTCCTCGACCGCGGCGTACGGGTACGGGTTGTCGGGCAGCCACTGCTGCACCCTGATGCGCCGGCCAATACCTGCCACCACGGCGATCCGGCCGTTGGGCAGTTCCTCGACCTGCAGTACCCGTGCAACGGCGCCCACCGGGGAGCGCAGATCGCCACCGCCGACTTCGCTACCCCGCTCGATCATCACCACACCGAACTCGGGCTGGCTCATCGCCAAACAGTCCTGTACGAGCACGCGGTACCGCGGTTCGAAGACCTGCAGGCTCAGCAACGTACCCGGCAGGAATGCCGCGCCGAGAGGGAACATCGGCATTGCTACCAACCGGGTCACCGCGGGCCGAGGTCGATGGCCGTCGGAGAGGCGACATAGGCGGCCATGGTGGTGGCGAACACATCCCAGATCGGTCGGTAGT
>CAIXHI010000181.1 GCA_903919215.1 uncultured Acidimicrobiaceae bacterium | reverse complement strand
CGTGCCAACAGGCGATCACCGCCAGCCTTGCCCTGCCGCCCACCGGCGGCACCACCAGCCCGACCGCATTGATCGCGACGCTGTGCGTCCTGGTCGGCGGCGGGATCATCATGGGCACCCGGCGCCTCGCACGCCGCTGACCCTCAGGTTGCCCGGCTGATCATGTTCGGATCTCGTTGCGTTCGATGAACGCAACGAGATCCGAACTGCCGTCGCGGACTTGTCAGAACCGCCACTGCTGACGGTGCTACGTTCGCCTTTTCACAGCAATGACGGAGGAACCATGAAGCTCAAAATCATCGCCGGCGTGGTGGCTGGCCTGGCCGCACTGTCCATGGCGGCACCCGCCTCGGCGGTGCCCAGTACCACGCCCACGCAGTGCAACGTGCCCACGCCGGTCTTCGGCGGCCCATCACGCGCAGCACACTCACCTCGGCCCACCGAGGTTGGTACACCGCCGCTGTGCATCGACGTCGCGGGCATCTGCGTCACCGTGCAGTACCCAACAGGTCCGTCACGCGCCGCACACAGCCCACGCACTGCACACCGCGTCGCCGGCCAGCTGTGCGTTCCGCTCGTCCCAGCGTGTGCGTTCACGGTCGACGTCACGCCGGCTACAACGACCACCACCAGCACGAGTCCGCCCGACACCACCGCGCCCGTTGGACCTTCGCGACTTGCACACCGGCCGATGGCCATCCCCTACAGCACCGTAGACATCCCCCTCGCGTGCCAACAGGCGATCACCGCCAGCCTTGCCCTGCCGCCCACCGGCGGCACCACCAGCCCGACCGCATTGATCGCGACGCTGTGCGTCCTGGTCGGCGGCGGGATCATCATGGGCACCCGCCGCCTCGCGCGGCGCTGACCCCTCAGGTTGCCCGGCTGATCATGTTGGGATCTCGTTGCGTTCGATGAACGCAACGAGATCCTGCATCGCCATCGGCCTGGCGATGTGGAATCCCTGACCGAACCCACATCCCAGTTCAACGGCTGCCGACATCTCGTCGGGGGTTTCCAGACCTTCCGCCACCACTGACACATCGAGTGAGGCGGCCACACCCACGCAGGCGGAAACGATTGCTCGGTTCACCCGGTCGCGCTCGAGGTGCAGCATGAACGTGCGATCGATCTTGACGCCCTGCACGGGAAGGCGACGTAAGTACAGCAGCGATGCCTGGCCCGTGCCGAAATCGTCGATGGTGAAGTTCACCCCGAGCGAGTGCAGCGCCGTCAGGTTCGACACGACCACCGGCCCAAGCGGGAGCAGACCCCGTTCCGTGATCTCCAGTTCGAGCATGGAGGGGTCGGCGCCGGTGGCGATGAGTGCCTCCTCGACGAGCGGAATCAGGCCCGGGTCGCCGGCCAGCGCGGGCGGCAGGTTCACTGCAAGGCGGGTACCCGCCGGCGGGGACGCCTGCATCCACTCCTCCAGGGCGCGTCGCAGAACCCATGCTGTGAACCGCAGAGCCAGCGCTGACTCCTCCACTTCTGCCACGAAACTCGAAGGTGGCAGACGTCCGATGGTCGGGTGGTTCCACCTCACCAGCGCCTCAGCACCGATGACCCGACCGGTCACCAGATTGATCTGCGGCTGGTACTCGACGAACAGCTCATTGTTCGACAGCGCCTTGTCCATCTGTGCCAACAACTCGACGCGATCAACACGGTCCTGGTCGACCTCCGGTTGCCAGACGAACACCAAGGCGCGCCGACGCCGAGCCGTCCAGGCCGCCGACTTGGCGCGCATGACCAGGATGTTGGCATCCGTGCCGTGCAGCGGAGCGAAGGCCAACCCCGAGGCCACCTCGACGTGCAGACCCATACCGTCGACAATGACCGGTCGGGCAATCGACGCGACGACGTGCTCTGCCAATTCGGTGGCGCTGGCGCGATCGACGTCGTCGACGACGACGACGAAGCTGGTGCCGGTGAGTTGCGCGAGGAACGGTTGCCGCTCCCAGCCGGTCGCGCCCCACTGGATCGACGACTGCAGCCGCTGCTGCACATCGGCCAACACCCGATCCGCCACCTGGAAGCCGTAGCTGCGTTGCACCGCCTCGATCTGGTCGACCTCGAATACGGCCACGGTGATCGAACGGCAGCCAGTCCCGAGCTCAGCCAGTTGTTTGCTGAGATAGAGATCGAGCCCGCGACGGTTGGGAAGTCCGCTCCGGACGTCATGGTTGGCCAGTCGTTCGAGTAATGACGCCTCTGCCCGCAGGCGGCTGACGTTGCGGAACACCGCAACTCGTCGGGCTCCGGCCGACGACACCGCAACATCGAACGATGCGCCATCCACACCCGCTGCCGCGACACCTGCGCTGAACTGCGCTCCGCTGCGAAGAGACGCCGCCACTTCCTCGGCGAGGCCAAGTTCCTCCAGGCGCACACCCAGTCGCCCACCGACCACACCGGGTCCGAGCATCGTCGCGGCAGCGTTCGCGTACACGACCATCGTCTGGTCATGGACACCTTCGAGCAACAGCACTGGGTCGGCAATGGCATCGACTGCCGAGTGGAACTCCTCGGCTGCCGCGGACATCGCCTCGAGCGCCTCGAGGCGGAAGGTCACATCCGCTCCGGTCAGGAGCCCCGCTTGTCGACCATCAGATGTGCGGTACGGGCGGGCGGTCAGCAGGTGACGGCGGACAGTTCCATCGGCAAGTTCGAGTTCGGCCAGCACAGGGCCGACCATGCCGTGCGCTTGCAACATGTCGGCGAGCCGCAGCGGTACGCGCGTCCCACCGATGGATGTCGAATACTGCAGACCGAGCTCGTCCAACGTGCCGCCGACGAGGTCGTCCACGTTGGACATACCCGCCATCAGCGCCGCCGGGCGGTTCGCTGCCAGCACCGTGCCCGAGGGGTCGAAGATCGCCACCCCGTCGCTGATCGAGTCCAGCATGTTGGTCAGTTGCTCCGTGGTGGCCACCAGTTCACGGTGCGACCGTTCGAGTTCGGTGCGGTCCAGCCCCACCGAGAGGATCTTGTCGCCCATCCTGCGCGCTTGGATCTCCAGGTACATCGGCGGCCGGCTGATCGCATGGCCATCGAGGTTGTCGAACGTCAACGACTCCATCGCTCCGTCGGGATTGGACCACGCCGACTGGTACAGGTCGATGGGATTGACGCCCTCGGCGAACACTTCCGACGATCGACGACCCACGTGCGGCAGCGCGTCGGGGTCGAGGGTCTCGGCCATTCGGTTGGCAAAAAGGATGGTGGTGTCGACGATCCTGCCGCTGTCGTCGAAGACGGGTGCGTGCACGTGCAGCGGCTGGGCGATCATGTCGACCACAGTCCGGAACTGGGCAGAAGCGGCATGCTCACTCGTGCGATCAAGCGAGACCACACGCTCACCGTCAAAAACGGGGGCGAACAGGAACACCGGCTGTGTGAGGTGTTCGATGATCGCGGTGAGTTGCGATGCTTCTACACCGTCGGATGGAGTGGTTCGAGGGCTAACCCCCATGACTTAGACAGTACGACACAGATCGGCAGTCCACAACGCAATATCACCATTAGTGTCTAGACCGCTACGGCGAGTGCTGACGGTCCGGCCTGCTCACGCCCAGTCGAGGATCACCTTGCCGCACTCGCCGCGGTGCACCACGTCGAAGGCTTGCTGGTAGTCCACTGCATCGAAGCGATGCGTGACAATGCCGCTGATGTCGAGACCGCTCTGCAGCATCGCCGCCATCTTGTACCAAGTCTCGAAGATGCGGCGACCGTAGATGCCCTGGATATTGAGACCCTTGAAGATCACGTCGTTCACGTCGAGCGTCATCGGCCCGGCGGGGATGCCCAGCACCGCGATGCGGCCACCGTGGTTCATCGAGTCGAGCATCTGATTGAAGGCCGCCTCGGCACCCGACATCTCCAGCCCGACATCGAACCCTTCGGTCATACCAAGTGCCGCCATCACCGGTGCCAGTTGTTCGCTGCGCACATCGACCACGCGACTCGCCCCGTGGGCCGCCGCCATACCGAGTCGGTACGGGTTGATGTCGGTGACCACCACGTGACGCGCTCCCACGTGCCGCACGATCGCCGCGGCGAGCACACCGATCGGGCCGGCGCCGGTGATGAGCACATCCTCACCGACGACGTCGAAGCACAGCGCAGTGTGCGTGGCGTTGCCCAGCGGATCGAGCACTGCAGCCACGTCGTCGCTGATGTGCTCGGGCACGATGAACACGTTCTGCGCCGGGATGACGACGTACTCGGCGAACGCTCCAGGGCGGGTGACACCAACGCCGGTGTGGTTGTGGCAGAACTCGCGTCGGCCGCCTTTGCAGTTGCGGCAATGGCCGCACGTGACATGGCCCTCGCCGGCCACGCGCTGGCCGACCTCGAGACCCTTCACGCCCGGGCCGACCGCAGCGATCTCGCCCATGAACTCGTGGCCCACCACCATCGGCACCGGGATGGTGGCCTGCGCCCATGCGTCCCAGTGGTGGATGTGCAGGTCGGTGCCGCAGATCGAGGTCTTGCGCACGCGGATCAACACATCACCCTCGGCGACGGTCGGCACCGGCACGTCCTGCATCCACAACCCGGGCTCGGGCCGGGCCTTCACCAACGCCCGCATCGTGTTGCTCATGACAAGACCCCCATCTCGCGGCCGATCTGCACGAATGCTGCCACGGCACGGTCGATGTCGTCGTCGCTGTGCGCAGCCGACATCTGTGTTCGGATACGAGCCTTGCCCTGCGGCACCACCGGGTAGCTGAACGCGACCACGTACAGACCGAGCGCCAGCAGACGCTGCGCCATCTCGCCGGCGAGTTTGGCGTCACCCAGCATCACCGGGATGATCGGGTGTCCGGCACCGGCCAACGTGAAGCCGGCCGCCGACATGTCCTCGCGGAAGCGGCGGGCGTTGCGTTCCAGTTGGCGCTGCAGGTCGTTTGCCGGCGTCAGCATCCGCAGCGCCGTCAGCGTCGTGGCCGTGATCGCCGGGGCGAGCGAGTTGCTGAACAGATACGGGCGCGATCGTTGCCG
>CAIXHI010000180.1 GCA_903919215.1 uncultured Acidimicrobiaceae bacterium | reverse complement strand
GTTGCTCGTGAGGGGAGGTTGACGTTAGTTCTGACATGTGTTGTACTTATTACACCTGTTGTAAAGCACTGGCGAGCGAGGGCTCATCTCAGTTCGCTCGAAGGACCGCAGTCGCATGTCAATAAGTCCTACCACCCAGCCGTCCGTACTCCCGCTCTCGGGCCTGATCGGCGCGGAGCTACCCGGCATTGACCTCGCCGCGCCACTCACCGACGATGTGGTCGCCCACATCAAGACCGCGCTCACCGACCACGGTGTGGTGGTGTTCCGTGGCCAGCACATCGGCCCGTCCGAGCATGTGGCACTGGCCCGCGCCCTTGGCGAGATCAAGTACCCGCCGGACTACTTCCCGGAGACGCTGCGCGAGCAGGGGTTCCCCGAGGTGGGCGTGATCTCCACCGACAACCAGCTGGCGTACATGACCGACATGTGGCATGCCGACGTCACCTGGATGCCCAACCCGCCGCGCTACTCCATCCTGCACATGCAGCAGCTGCCGCCGGCCGGCGGCGACACGATGTGGGCCAGCCAGTACGCCGCATACGACTGGCTCTCCGACCCGATGAAGCAGTTCCTCGAGCCGCTCACTGTCCGCCATGAGCTGCCCGGTTTCCCCGATCGAGGAACCGTCCACCCGGTCGTGATCCGCAATCCCATCTCCGGCCGCAAGGCATTGTTCGTCAACAAGGTGTTCTCCACCCGCATCCTCGAGCTGTCGAAGGAAGAGAGCGATGCGCTCCTCGCCTTCCTCGCCGTGCACACGGTGAGGCCTGAGTTCATCTGCCGTGTGCGGTGGACTCCCGGCGATGTCGGCATATGGGACAACCACTACGTACAGCACTATGCGGTTGCGGACTATCGCCCGCACGCCCGCAGGATTCACCGCATCGAGATCGTCGGCGAGCCGACGATCTCCGCCGGTGCTTGATCTCACCTCCGATGATTCGTCATCGGCGGGTGCAGGAAGCAACACACAACAAGGGGGAAGTTTCTTGAATACCACTACTCGACACAGAGGTCGTCGGGCGATCGGGGCGGTGCTGATCACCGCAGCGATGGTTCTTGCGGCGTGCAGCGACGACACGACATCGTCCACCACGACTGCTGCGCCGGAGACGACCGGCGCTGCGGAAACCACCGCAGCGCCCGAGACAACGCTGCCGCCCAAGTCGCCGATCCTGATCGTCGGCACGATCGACCTCACCGGGCTGAACAACCGCGCCGAAGCAGGCAAGGTCATCGAGGCCTGGGCCGCGTTCATCAACGCCAAGGGTGGCGTCAACGGTCACCCGGTGGAGCTCGACCTCCGCGACACCAAGGGCGACCCGGCTGTGGCAGCGTCACAGACCACTGAGCTCCTGGCCAAGAACCCGGTGCTGTTCATCATGGACTCTGCGAGCACCGAATCCAGCCAGGCCGAGTCGCTCGCCGACATCGGTGTGCCCGTGATGGGCGTCGGTTATGCCCCTCAGCTGTGGGGCGGCTATCTCTCTTCGTTCAAGATGGAGTGCGGCCCGACTGCCCCCATCACGTGCGCTCCGGCGAACGTGTTCCCGATCAGCACCACCAGCGGTGCCGTGGTCGACGAGCAGCTGTACGGCGCGAAGTTGGCCGGCGCCACCAAGGTGGCCGTGGCTGCGTGTGCCGAGGTTGAGGCCTGTGGGCGCTCCATCCCGTTGTTCGAAGCCAAGGCGAAGGAACTCGGTCTCATTGCGCTGGGCACCGTCAAGGTCAGCTCGACTGCCACGGACTACTCGGCCGAATGCATCAAGTGGATCAACGATGGCGCCGACTTCATCCAGATCAGCGGCGGTGCCTCGCTGGCCGCCGGCCTCACTGCCTCCTGCAACGATCAGGGCTATAAGGGCGTGTGGGGCGCCTCGGCCGGCTCGGTGCAAGGCAAGCTCCTGCTCACCCCCGGGATCATCCTCGCCGGTGGCCTCAACGGCTTCCCGTGGTTCGTCGACGACCCGCTCGTGGTGGAGTACCGCGACGCAATGAAGGCCGGCGGTGTCAGCGATGACGGCATCAACGACCCGGCCGCCACTGCGTTGTGGAGCGTGCTGCAGTTGTTCGCCAAGGCCAATGCGTCGCTCGTCGACGAGCCGACCGCGGCCGACACGCTGAAGAACATGTACACCGTCAAGGACGAGACGCTGGGCGGCCTGATCGCCCCGGTGACGTTCTACGAGGGGCAGCCCGGGCCGGAGAAGGCCCGCAACTGCTTCTGGCCGTACATCCTCAAGGACGGCGTGATGAC
>CAIXHI010000179.1 GCA_903919215.1 uncultured Acidimicrobiaceae bacterium | reverse complement strand
GGCGGCGGACGTGATGGCGCTCGCCACCTGCGCCGGGGTGAACGTCGGGTTGAGTCCCAGGATGCGGGCAGCTGCGCCGGCCACGTGCGGGGAAGCCATGGAGGTGCCGCTGAGCGTGTTGGTGGCCGTGTCGCTGGAGATGCCCGCTGACACGATGTCGACTCCAGGGGCATAGATATCCGAGCAGGAGCCGTAGTTCGAGAAGCTCGCGGCCGTATCGGTGATCGTCGAAGCATTCACGGTGATGGCAGCCGGTACCCGCGCGGGGCTGCGGCTGCACGAAAGCTGAGGAACGCCGTTGATATCGCCATTGCCGGCGGCGACGACGACCGTGACGCCATCGGCGATCAATGCGGCGACGGCGGCATCCATGGAGTCGCTTGCGCTCGAACCGAGACTCATGTTCGCGACGGCGGGGTCTCCGGCAGCATGATCCGACGTGACCCATTGAACGCCCAGCACGATGCTCGACACCGTCGTTGAGCCGCTGCAGTCGAAGACCCGAACGGGTACCAGCGTGACGGCCTTCGCGACACCGTATGTCGTGCCGCCGATCGTGCCAGCGACGTGGGTGCCGTGCCCGTTGCAGTCTTGGTTCCCGTCAACGATCCCGTCGTACCCGGACACCACGCGTCCGCCGAAATCGACATGCGTCGCGAGGATGCCGGTGTCGATCACGTATGCCTTCACACCCGTGCCGGTCGACCCATAGGCGTACTGCGTGTCGAGGGGCAGCGCGGCCTCGTCGATGCGGTCCAGGCCCCATGACGGCGCGGTGGGCTGGATGGTGTCGAGGGTGACGATGGAGTTTGGCTCAGCGAACAGCACGCCCGGGGTGTTGCTGAGTTCGTCGGCGATGACCTGTGCCGTGGCCTCGTCGACCGCCTGGCCCAGGGACACGGTCCGCATCCCGAAGCCGATCGAGTCGCCGGTCTCAAGGGTGGCCGAAGCCACGGCAGCGTCGCCCGTGGCGATGCCGGGGCCTTCGGACGGGGTCACGCCGGGCTCGTAGGTCACGATCAACTGCGTCACGAGACCGGTGTCGGCCGGCGCCGCCACGGCGGCTGGCGGTGAGGTGACGACCGATGCCGCGACCACCGTGGCACCGACAATCGCGACCATCGCGTGCCTGAACCACCGGCGTCCGTTGGGAGCGCTGGGGGTCCGGTGTGAGGGGCGGCCTGTCACGGGGGTCCGTTCAACATGGTGGTCTGGCTTACATCTCTTACAGGGTAACAAGATGTTCCTGCTTCACCGCACCTCACAGAAGTGCTCGGTCAATAGGCTCGACCCATCACTCTCTGGCGGAAGGCTCCCCATGACCGTGCACGAGGCGCTCGCTGGGAAGACCGTCTTCATCACCGGGGCGAACCGTGGGATAGGGGCATCGTTCGTCGATGCCGTCATGGCGGCAGGTGCCGCCCGGGTGCACGCGGGCGCGCGGGACATCGCATCGCTGGAGGAGCCCCGCGCCACCTATGGCGACCGACTTGCGCCCGTGCGCATTGACCTCGCAGATCCGGCCAGCATCGATGCCGCCTGTGCGGGGATCGGCGAGGTCGATGTGCTGATCTCCAATGCCGGCCGCGGGGGTGGGGGAG
>CAIXHI010000178.1 GCA_903919215.1 uncultured Acidimicrobiaceae bacterium | reverse complement strand
CGACTCCGGTGAACTCGGCCACCATCGTCGGCCCGCTGACGAATGCGTATGCGCCTTCGGTCATCACGACGTGGTCGGCGATGCCGAGGAGCAGCGCTGGGCCAGACACTGCCGGGCCGTCGACGATCAGAATGCTGGGGACCACGCCCGAGCAGTCGGTGAGCGCTTTGGCCGCGCGTCCCCAACCATGGAGCGCGGAGAACCCCTCAACGATGTCGGCTCCGCTGGAACGCAGGACTCCGATGAGCGGCATGCGCTTGGTGACTGCTGTGACGGCGGCGATCTCCAGCATGGAGGACGCCTCGCTGGTGAGCGCACCCTTGCGGTCGGTGGCATCAACCTCGACCCACACCACGTCGCGTCCCTCGAACTGTCGGACGTAGGCGCGGACCGATCCGGGGACTTTGCTGCGGAGTGCGATGTCAACCATCGGGGGAGAGACTAGACAGCGCGGGAAGCGGAGACCGCTTCGGGTCCGATGTGTACACCCGGCTGCTCGGCGCCATGTGACGCGATGACCTCGCGCAGCACTGCCAGTACTGCGCGGGTGGGAGCGCCGGGGGCAGGCCTGCGGCGCTGCACCCAGCCCACCAGTCGGCGCGGCAGTTCTGGAATGCCGACCCTGTTGAAATCCGCCTTCAACCACCGCGGCACGGCGGTGGCGGGCACGATCGTGGCGCCGAACCCTTCGAAGGCCAGCGACGTGAGCAGGCGGACGCCATCGATCTCCACCTGGGCCTGCAACTCGACACCGGCGTTGCCTGCGGAGCGGTCGATCATCCGGCGTAGTGCCGTGCCTCGTGGTGGCAACATCAGCGGTTCGGTGGCGAGTTCCGCCAGCGTGACCGTGTCGCGTCCTGCGAGGTGGTGGCTGCCGTGCATCAGCAGCACCAGATCCTCGGAGAACAGCGGCTCGACATCCATCTCCGGCTCGTCGACCGGCAGGTGCAGGATCGCCGCATCGATATGGCCGGCGAGCAAACGGGGGAGCAGGTTGGTGGTGTTGCCCTCGTGCACCGTGACATGAACCAACGGGTGCTGCTTCGACAGTTGCGTGAGCATCTGCGGCAGGATCCAACGGGCGGTGGTGCCGATCACACCCAAGCGGGCATCACCGCGCACCTCGTCACCGCGGGAGGCCATGTCGGCAGCGATGTCGTCCATCTCGTGCAGTACTCGACGGGCGCGCTCGACCACGATGGCACCGTCCTCGGTGAGCGTGCCGCGTTGACGGTCGACCAGGATGACACCCAGTTCCCGCTCGAGTCGGGCGATGTGCCCGCTGACATTGGACTGGACGGTGTAGAGCGCTCTGGCAGCAGCGGAGAACGAGCCGTGGTCAGCGATTGCCACGAGGCTGTTGAGCTGGCGGAGATCCATCACGAAAAACGATACCAAGTATCCGCGATTACTGCTTGAAAGATCACTCGCGCTCGTGCATACTTTCACATGTAATCGAAGCGGATCATCCCCCAATGATCCGCTCGACAGAACCCCACATGTGGCTCCCCCAGCCACAGGGTTCAAGGTTGAGAGGCCCCGGCTCCCCCAGTCGGGGCCTTTCCCGTTCTCCAGTAGGGTTGTGGCCGTGACCACGGGCGCAGCGTTCTTCGACCTCGACCGCACCCTGTTGGCGGGGGCATCGGGCGAGGTCTTCGCCAGCGCAATGCGTGAGGCTGGTATCGGCGGTGGGCCATACCCGGGGGAGAAGACGCTGTTCGCGCTGTTCAACCGCATCGGCGAGACCCTGCCCTCGATGTTGCTGGCCCGCCAGGCCGTGGGGATGGCCAAAGGCCACTCACAGGCCGCCACACGTGCCGCGGCGGCCGAGGTGGCACCCCAGCTGGCGGCGATGGTGCAGCCCTTGGCCGCTCCGTTGTTCGCCGAGCACCGCAGTGCTGGGCGCAAGGTGGTGCTGGCGACCACGACGCCGCACGATCTGGTGCAACCGCTGGCCGAGCTGTTGGGGATGGACGATGTGGTGGCCACCCGCCACCGGGTGCACGACGACGGTCTCTACGACGGCTCGCTCGATGGGCCGTGTGTGTGGAGTGGCGGCAAGTTGGCAGCCGTGCGCGCCTGGGCCGAGGCCAACGGGGTCGACCTGGCAGAGAGCTACGCCTACTCCGACAGTGTGTTCGACACTCCGCTGTTGGCGGCCGTGGGGCATCCGTTCGTCGTCAACCCCGATCCGCGAATGGCAGTGATGGCGGCCGCCCGCCGGTGGCCGGTGATCGACCTCGCCCGCGGCGACTCAGGTCTGGCCCGCATCCCGGTGGTCAACCTCGAGATCCAGCGCTTGGCGCTCAGCTTCGTGCACCCCTTGCTGTTCCCGTACGCGAAGTTCCGCATCGAGGGCATCGAGCACTTGCCGGTCGACGGTGCGGGCATCATCGTCGGCAACCACCGCAGCTACTTCGACCCAGTGGCGATCGCGATGGCCATCGCGCGTACGAACCGCACGGTCCGTTTCCTGGGGAAGAAGGAAGTCTTCGACGCTCCCGTGGTCGGTCCGATCGCCGCGGCGATGGGTGGTATTCGTGTCGATCGAGGCACCGGTGACGATGGCCCGTTGGCCGCTGCTGCCGAGGCGTTGGCCGCTGGCGACCTGGTGGCGCTGATGCCGCAGGGCACGATCCCTCGGGGAAGGGCGTTCTACGACCCGGTCCTCAAGGGTCGCTGGGGCGCTGCCCGCCTCGCGGCGATGACGAAGGCGCCCGTGATCCCGATCGGGTTGTGGGGCACCGAGCAGGTGTGGCCGCGCTCGGCACGCCTGCCCGCGCTGCTGAAGGTGTGGAACCCGCCCACCATCACGGTCACGAT
>CAIXHI010000177.1 GCA_903919215.1 uncultured Acidimicrobiaceae bacterium | reverse complement strand
TGCACAACGAGGTGCCGCAGTGTCTGGCCAGCAGCATCTTCACCACCGACCTGCGCGACGCCGAGCGGTTCATGTCCGCTGCGGGCAGTGACTGCGGCATCGCCAACGTGAACATCGGCCCCAGCGGTGCCGAGATCGGTGGCGCGTTCGGCGGCGAGAAGGCCACCGGCGGCGGCCGCGAGAGCGGCAGCGATGCGTGGAAGGGCTACATGCGCCGGGCCACGAACACGATCAACTACTCCAACGCGTTGCCGTTGGCCCAGGGTGTCGAGTTCGGCTGATCCAAGTCGGCGTTCAGGGCAGACCTGTCCGGACCTCAGCGCCGACTTGCCCACCCGCCACCTCGAGTCGGCGTTCAGGGCAGACCTGTCCGGACCTCAGCGCCGACTTGCCTGGGGTCAGCCGACCCGGTGGAGGATGCGCAGGCTGCCGGTGGCGCTGACGAGCGCGAAATGGCCGGATTCCAGCGCCGGGCGGAAGATCTGCTCGTACGGCGGGCGGCCACCGTCGGCAGGGTCGGGGAACACATCGTGGATGGCCAGCGTGCCACCCATCGCCACTCGCGGCGTCCAGCCCTCATAGTCGAGACGGGCAGGTTCCTCGCCATGGCCACCGTCGATGAACAAGAACGCCAGCGGTGACGTCCAGTGGGCTGCAACGGCGGCCGACTGGCCGACAACGGCGAAGACGACATCTTCCAGACCTGCGTCGTGGATGGTGTCGCGGAAGCGGGGCAGCGTGTCCATCTTGCCGGTGCGAGCGTCGACGGTCGTGGGGTCGTGGTGCTCCCACCCGGACTGGTTCTCTTCGCTGCCACGGTGGTGATCGACGGCGAACAGCACAGTGCCAGCGGCGCGAGCGGCGGCACCCAACCACACGGTAGAGCGGCCACAGTACGAGCCGACTTCGAGCAACGGCAGTCCCGGTACCGCAGCCCCCGCAGCCAACGCCGCCGAGTAGAGCGCGTCCCCTTCGTGCGGGGGCATGAACCCAGTGGCCGCCAGTGCGTGAGCACGCATGGCGGGATCGAGCGGCTCGAAGGTCGGCATGGGCGCACGATACCCGTGGGGACGGCCGCGACGTCCCGTTGGCGCGAGGCCCCACCCGGCCTGCGAGAATGTACGTTGCCATGACAGTGCTCAATGAACTTGTGAACCTGCTCGACCTCGAAGCGATCGAGGTCAACCTCTTCCGCGGCGTCTCCCCCGACGAGAACCGCCAGCGCGTGTTCGGCGGCCAGGTCGCCGGCCAGGCACTCGTCGCCGCCACCCGCACCGTTGAACCGGGCCGTTCGGTGCACTCGCTGCACGCCTACTTCCTGCGGCCCGGCGATCCCACCAAACCGATCCTCTACGAGGTCGACCGCATTCGTGACGGCAAGAGTTTCACCACCCGGCGAGTGGTCGCCGTCCAGAACGGCCGAGCGATCTTCAACCTGCAGGCCAGCTTCCACATCCCCGAAGCAGGCCTCGACTACCAGACACCCCCACCGCTGGGAGTTCCAGCTGCCGAAACGCTCCCCGACTTCAAGGAGCGCATGGCTCCCTACAAGGACAAGATCGGCGAGTACTACGACCGCCCGCGGCCCATCGACGTGCGCTTTGTGGACAGCGACCCGATGGCCCGCAACGGCCTCGCCGCGTACGGGCAGCGCGTGTGGTTGCGGGCCGACGGTCGGCTCCCCGACGACCCGGTGCTGCACGCCTGCATCGTCACCTACGCCAGCGACATGACACTGCTCGACACGGCCCTCCTCCCATTCGGGATGTCGTGGGACACACCCGGTGTGCAGTTGGCCAGCCTTGATCACGCGATGTGGTTCCATCGACCATTCCGCGCCGACGAGTGGTTGCTCTATGTGCAGTCACCCATCTCCACCCACGGCTCACGCGGTCTGGCCGGCGGCAACATCTACACCGCCGATGGACAGCTGGCGGTGACGGTGTCGCAAGAGGGTCTCGTGCGGGTGAGCCCACCGTGAGGCGCGTCGACGGGACGCACCGCACGGTCGCCACCGCGCTCGCCACCGCCGTGCTGCTGCTCGCCGCCTGCTCCAGCAACGGCGCCAGTCGCGACACGAGCCTGGCGACCAGCACCACCGGAGCGACGCCTGAGTCGACGGCAACGTCGGTCACCGACGCGTCGACCGCGCCAGCATCGACATCGACGCCGACGCCGAGCACTGCACCCCTCGCAGCATCGATGGTTGCACTCACCACGGTGGCCACCGGCCTCAAGAGACCCGTCGACCTCACGTTCCGCGAGGGCGACCCGGCGCTCTACATCGTCCAGCAAACGGGCTCCATCGTGCCCTTGCTGAACGGAACGATCGGCACACCCGTGCTCGATATCAGCGACCTCGTCTCCCGAGGTGGCGAACAAGGGCTGCTCGGCATGGCGTTCCACCCCACGAAACCCTTGGCGTACGTCGACTACACCGACGTCGATGGCAACACCGTGATCGCCGAATACGCGCTGGAGCCGAACGGCCAGTTCGACACGGCCAGCGAACGCACTGTCCTCACCGTGCGTCAGCCGTACCCGAACCACAACGGTGGCAAGTTGCTGTTCGGCAACGACGGCCTGCTGTACATCGGCCTCGGCGATGGTGGCTCGGCAAATGACCCGCAGCGCCGCGGGCAGAACCTGGGCGAACTGCTCGGCAAGATCCTGCGCATCGACCCCGCACCCGACGGCACCAAGCCGTACACGATTCCGGCCGACAACCCGTTCGTCGGCGTCAGCGGTGCCCGCGGCGAGATCTGGGCCTACGGGCTGCGCAACCCATGGCGCTTCGACTTTGACCGCTCCACGGGCGATCTGTGGATCGCCGATGTCGGCCAAAGTGAGATCGAAGAGATCGATGTCGGGTGGGCCGTTGATGGTGCTGGCCGCGGTCTGAACTTCGGGTGGAGCGCGTTCGAGGGCAGTAAGCGGTTCAACACCGACCAGCCCGCCGACGGCGCCACCCCACCGGTGTTCGAGTACACGCACGGCGACGACGGGTGCTCCATCTCTGGTGGCACCGTCTACCGAGGAACAGAGATCCCATCGCTCGCTGGTTGGTACGTGTTCAGCGACTACTGCAACAGCAAGGTGCGCGCCATCCGCACCGCGCCGGGCCAGGCCGCGGCCGACCTCATCGACTTCGGTTCGTACGCCACGATCAGCGCCGTCGTCTCCGGCCCCGACGGTGAGGTCTACGTACTCGATGTGGGCGGTGGCCAAGTGGCGCGACTCACCGCC
>CAIXHI010000176.1 GCA_903919215.1 uncultured Acidimicrobiaceae bacterium | reverse complement strand
GTGGTGATCGACATCGGCCGCAAACAACGGCTGTTCACCGGTGCGTTGCGCGAGGTGCTGCTGGCGCTCGAACGGCATTGCTTCGGCCCCGGCTGTCACCACCCACCACGCCAGGTCGACCACGTACTGCCGTGGGCGCGAGGCGGGCTGACCGACGCAGCGAACGCCGGCCCCGCCTGCGGCCATCACAACCGATGGCGCACCCGCGGCTACACCACGTGGCGCGACGCCGATGGCCACTGGCACCACCAACGCCCCGACGGCACCGAGATCGGCTGGCGCTCGGCGCTGCCTGTTGCCGGGTCGTGACGGCCCCGTGCGGTGAGTCTGAGGCTCACGCACCCAGGGCCGACAACTCCTTCGTCAGGCGTTGCACACTCACCGAGCGAGGGGTGCCCAACTGTTGGGCGAAGACGGCGACGCGCAGTTCTTCCAGTAGCCAGCCGACCTCGACGATCTCGGGTGTCACCTCGTCGCGGTGGAGGCGGCGCAGGAACGAGACGTAGCGACGCTCGAGCGCGGCGATGTCGCGCAACCTGGCGGCGTCTTTGTGCGGGTCTTCCGGAAGCTTCGTGAGGCGGTGGTCGATGGCCTTCACGTAGCGCAGCACATCGCGCAGGCGGGCGGCGCCGGTGGCAGCGACGAAGCCGGGCCGGACGAGCCGGTCGAGCTGTGCGCGAGCGTCGTCGGCGCCGACGGCGACGGCTGGGGCAACGAGCCGTTCGAGTCGCTGGCGCACCGCCGCCGCAGCGACGAACACCTGGCCGGCGACCCCGAGTGCCGTGGCGGCGCGGTCGGGCAACTCCGAGCGGCCCAACGCAGCCAGCGCGCTGAAGCCCGCAGCGGTGTGTGGCACCTCGCCGAACAGGGTGAGCACCTCATCGGCCGCGGCGAGCAGGCAGTCATCTTCGAGGCCATCGAGCGCCACCTTCGCCCGTGCCACCGCCAACTTGCCGTCGTTGGTGAGATCGCGCTGGATCGCCCGCTTGCCGACGGGTACGGACAGCAGCAGCAGCCTGCGCACGCCGCCGCGCATCACCTTGGCCTGCAGCGTGGGCGAGGTGAACACGCGGACGCTGACGCTGTCGCTGTCGTCGAGCAGGGCCGGGTAGCCGCGCACCACCACACCACCTCGGTCGGTCGACACCTCGGTGGGCAGGTCGCCGACGTCCCAGGTGGTGATGCCCGTGCGCTCGTCAATGGGCGCAGCCTGAGCGACAGCAATGCGTTGGCGGGCGGACAACTCGCGCTGCAACACGGCGAGGCTCTTGCCGGTGGCCAACGGTGTGCCGTCTTCGGAGTCGACGGAGAACGACAGGCGGAGATGGCCCGGCACCTTGGTGGCATCGAACGCCGACACGGGCACGCGCACGCCGGTGGTCTCCAGGACGACGGCCGCGATCGCAGCGGCCAACGAGGTGCCGTCCTCCCACCCGCTGGCTGACCCCAGCGAGGCGCACACCTTGTCGACGACATCGTTCATCGGGGTGAGCTCGCGCCGGTGCTCCTTGGGCAACGCGCGCAGCAACGCGCCAACTATCTCGTCGCGGAAGCCGGACACGTTCCAGTCGAAGCCGACGTCGGTGATCTGGTTCAGCGCTGTCAGTGGTAGGTGCACGGTGGCGCCGTCGAGCGGGTTGCCGGGGTCGAACCGATAGGTGACCGTCAGCTGCATCGAGTCGTGCTGCCAGACGGTGGGGAAGTCGTGAACGCTGCCGACGGCACCGCGGGTGAAGTCGTCCATCGTCATCGTCAACAGCTCCGGCTGCCCCGCACGCGCCTCCTTCCACCACTTGTCGAAGTGGCGTGTGGTGACGACCTCCGGGCCGAGACGCGCGTCGTAGAAGCGGAAGATGGCTTCGTCGTCCACCACCTCTGGGCGGCGCACACGCTCGGCCCAGCCAGCGAGGTCGGCGAGGAACCGCTTGTTGCGCTCGTAGAACTTCTGCTGGGTCTGCCATTCACCGGCGACGAGTGCGTTGCGGATGAACAGTTCGCGGGCACCGGCGAGGTCGACCCGGTCGTAGCCCACTGTGCGGTTGCTGACGATCGGCAGTCCGTACAGCGTGACGGTCTCACTGCACACGGCCCCACCACGGCGTGCATCCCAGCGGGGTTCGCTGTACGAACGACGTACAAGGTGCCCGGCCAAACTCTCGGCCCACTCGGGCTGTACCGCCGCGACGACGCGACCCCATAGGCGGTTCGTTTCCACCAGTTCGGCAGCGATCACCCACTTCGGCAGGGCCTTACCAACCGCCGACTCGCGCCCGATCATGAACTTCGACCCGTGGGCACCCTTGTACTCGCGGGTGGTGCCGTCACGTGCACCGAGGTGACTGAGCAGACCCGAGAGCATCGCCTGGTGTACGCGGTCGGGGTGGCTCTCCGTCACGCCTCCGCCGGCATGGCGGATACCCAACTGGCCGGCGACCTGGCGCAACTGGCTGAACAGATCGTGCCACTCGCGCACGCGCAGGTAGTTGAGGTATTCGCTACGGCACAGCTTGCGGAACTGGCTGCTGTTCAGCGCCTGCTGCTGTTCGCGCAGGTAGTCCCACAGCTTCACAAGCGTCAGGAAGTCGCTGCCGGGAACCTCGAAGCGGCGGTGCAGTTCGTCGGCTGCAACGCGATGTTCGGCGGGGCGCTCACGCGGGTCCTGAATGCTGAGCGCAGCAGTGATCACCAGCACCTCGCGCACACAGCCGTGGCGGTCGGCCTCCAGCACCATCCGCCCCAGGCGTGGGTCGACGGGCAGGCGTGCGAGCCGTGTGCCCAGCGGTGTCAGCCGTTGTGCTGCAGCATCGATCGCGCCGAGCTCCTCCAGAAGGGCGTAGCCGTCACGGACCGAGCGCGAGTCGGGCGGATCGAGGAACGGGAAGGCCCCCACGTCGCCGAGACCGAGGGCCGTCATCTGCAGGATCACCGACGCGAGGTTGGTGCGCAGGATCTCGGGTTCCGTGAACTCGGGGCGCTCGGCGAAGTCGTCCTCGTCGTAGAGGCGGATGCAAACACCGGGTGCGACACGGCCACAACGACCAGCACGCTGGTTGGCAGAGGCTTGCGACACCGGTTCGATGGGTAGCCGTTGCACCTTCAGGCGGTGGCTGTAGCGCGAGATGCGGGCGGCACCGGCGTCGACCACGTAGCGCACACCCGGCACGGTGAGCGATGTCTCGGCGACGTTCGTGGAGAGCACGATGCGGCGGCCACGGTGCGACTGCCAGATGCGGTGCTGTTCGACAGCCGACAGACGGGCGTAGAGCGGCAGCACTTCCAGACTCGGGTCGTGGCGGCGCAACGCGTCGGCCGTGTCGTGGATCTCGCGCTCACCGGACAGGAACACGAGCACATCGCCGTCGCCCTCCAGCGCCAGTTCGTCGACCGCGTCGATGATCCCCTGCACTTGATCGGTCGCCCCGTGCTCTTCGGTCTCGAGCGGTCGATACCGCATTTCGACCGGATACGTGCGACCGCTGACCTCGATGATCGGCGCATTGCTGAAGTGTTCGCTGAAGCGAACCGTGTCGATGGTGGCGGAGGTGACGATCAGCTTCAGATCGGGGCGCTTGGGCAGCAACTGCGCGAGATAGCCCAACAGGAAGTCGATGTTCAGGCTGCGCTCGTGGGCCTCGTCGATGATCAGCGTGTCGTAGCGGCGCAGCATGCGGTCGCGCTGGATCTCGGCCAGCAGGATGCCATCGGTCATCACCTTCACCAGCGTCGTGTCGCTGACCGTGTCGGTGAAACGCACCGTGTAGCCGACGGCGGTGCCCAGCTCCGTGCCCAACTCTTCCGCGACGCGTTCGGCGATGGTGCGCGCCGCCATACGCCGGGGCTGCGTGTGGCCCACCAAGCCGGCCACCCCGCGGCCGAGGTCGAGGCACAGTTTGGGTAACTGCGTGCTCTTGCCCGAGCCGGTCTCGCCAGCGACGATCACCACCTGATGGTCGCGGATCGCGGCGAGCAGATCGTCACGCCGATCGGCCAGCGGTAAGCCTGGCGGGCACTGCAGCTTCCCCGCGGCGCGCAGCGACTCGACGTTGGCGGCGCGGCGTTCCATCCGTCCAGCATGGCAGCCGCGGGCCGGAATGAGGCCCGTAGAATCGCAGGTGTGACACCGAAGTGGACCTCCCTCCTGCCGGTCGCTTCAGTCGTGGCAGCCACCGCGTTGTTCGCCGCCTGCGGACAGGACCGGGCACCTGACGTGCCGATGAGCGAGGGTCAGGTGATCATGCTCAACAGTGGTTGCTCGGCCTGCCACGGCACTGAGGGGCAAGGCGGTATGGCGCCGTCATGGAACGGCATCTACATGGACCAGATCACGTTGGAGGACGGTTCGAAGGTGCTCGCCGACGAGGCCTATCTCATCCGCTCCATCAAGGATCCGACGGCACAACAGGTGAAGGGTTTCAGCATCATGCCCCCGAACACGCTCACCGATGCCCAGATCCAGTTGGTGATCGACTACATCAAGTCGCTGAAGTAGCGCTGCGAGCGGGCGCTGCAACGGCCAGCGCCAGTGCGGCAAGACCGAAAGCGGCGGCCACTGGACCGCTGGCGATGGCTGCTGCCGACACTGCGCGATCGAACCAACCGGGTGCGTCGGTGGGCAGCAGTGCATGGGTGAAACCGTCGCGGCGGAGCCAGCCCCACAAGAACAGGTTCGCTCCGGCGATCGTGAGCAGCGCCGCCTTGGTGAGCATCGACCGCATGAACATCATCGCTGTGGCGGCCAGCGTTGCCACGAGCGGCATCAGGAACCAGACCAGCTTGGGTCCTGTGGAAGTGGGCAGCGATGCGTAGTGCCACCAGCCAACAACGGTGGCGATCCCGGCCATCACGGCGAGGCCGGCCTCGGGCCAACGTGAGCGCCGAACGAAGCCGATGAGGAGCGCGACTGCGAGGCCTCCGGCGGCGCCGAACCACACCGGGAGGCGCGAGGCGGCGGGGTTCCAGACGGACTCGACCGTCACCTTCACGTCGATCTGGTCGACCGTCATCGGCAGTTGCGAGCGCAGCACTACATCGCCCGGCCGCTTTCCGGGTGGGCGCACGTTCGTCATCCAGTGAATGCGATGGTCGTGCCAGGCGAAGCGCCCGTCGGATGCGACCCTGTGCCAGTCCTCGGGGGCATGCTCGTCGAAGCCTGCGGGGAGGCTGCCGCCGTACCGTGACCCACTGAGTGCGAACGTGGGCGATGACTGGTTCTCGAACACCGTGCCGTCACCTTCGTAGCGCAGGTATTGCTCGCCCTGGTAGCCGTAGACCACCACGGTCGTACCGGCGTCGACCTGCAGCAGCAGGAACGAATCGCCGCCGATCACGGAGGGATGGATCGTGTTGATGGGTGGGTCGATGGCGATGATGCGGCTGCGGTAATCGGTTGGCCCGGGAGCATCGGCCAGCGCCGCGGCTGGGGGTGCCAGGACCAGGAATACAGCGATGATCGACACGATCCGGATCAGGCGCTTCACGGTCCCTACTCTGCACGCTCGACGGGAGCGCTGTCACATCATTGGCAGATGGCGTTCTAGCGACCCGGCCGGTTCAGAGCGTGGGCTGGTTCAGCCCTTGGGGACCAGCACCGCACCCATCACGTGGATGACGCCGTTCGTGGCCTGCACGTTCTGGACGAGGATCGGGTTGCCGTCGATGTTGTACACCTTGCGTGTGGTCTGGACGCCGTTGACGGTGACCGTCTCTTCGGTGATGGTGACCGTCAACGTGTCGCCGGCAACCGTGGTGAGCTTCTGGCCGTCGGTGAGTTGATCGAGCGTGATCTTGCCAGCGACCACGTGGTGGGTGAGCACCGTGGTGAGCAGTGCCATATTGGTGGTCACGGCGGTGACCGTGGCGGCGGGCAGGGCCTTGAAGCCAGCATCGGCCGGAGCGAAGACCGTGAACGGGCCGGCGCTCTTCAGCGTGTCGACCAGGCCGGCCTTGGTGACCAGGGCGACCAGTGTGCCGAAGCAGCAATCCTTGAAGGCAACGGCGGTGTCGACGATGTCGCCGATGGCCGGCACCAGGACATCGTTCATGATGTAGACGAAGCCGTTGGTGGCTTCGACACCGGGGCCGACCAGGTTGCCATCCACGTAGAACGCATCGCCGACCTTGGTGACCGTCAGCTTGTCGCCCGCGAGCGTGGTGAGCTCACCTGCAGCCAGCTGGTCGGGGCTGATCGCGCCATCGACGATGTGGTGCTTCAGTACCGTGGCGAGCAGAGCGCCGTCAGAGGCATCCTGCACGAGGTGCAGCATGTCGACGGGCAGCTTGGCAAACGCCCCGTCGGTGGGAGCGAAGACCGTGAACGGGCCGCCACGCAGGGCATCGACCAGGCCGGCGTCGACCGCGAGGCCGGCCAGCTCGGTGAACATGTGGTTGGTGAGGGCCGTGGCGACGATATCGCCCATCGGCAGCGGCGTCTCCGTCGTGGCGGTGCCGCCACCGGCGCCGCCCGTGCCGTCGGTGACAGCAGCAGCAGTGGTGGTGACGGCGTCGTTGGTGTCGTTGGAGCAGGCGGCCGCCGTGATGGCGAAGAAACCGAGCACCGCAACGGCAGCACGAAGGGAACGAGGACGAGGGGTCTGGCGATTCACGAACACGCCTGCGACGTTACTCCCCTGAAACCCAGCAACAAGCAGGGGCACACGGCCCGCGCGGTCGGGACTAATGGCCCTAAGGTGAGGCCCTCTACACTCGCCAAATGCCCGATGTGGAGCTGGAGTACTCGCCGAGTTCACGTGCTGGCGGCAGCGCCGAGCCGTACGTCGCCGACTGGCAGATGCGGAGTCGAGTGGCCCGCAGCGAGCTGGCGCACGGCCTGGTGGAGCTCGCTGGGGGCAGCCTGCTGATACCGAACGCTCCTGGCGCGCCGCTGCTCGTGTTCATCCACGGTGGGTACTGGCAGGCGCTCAGCGCTCACGACTCCCTCTTCCTGGCGCCGGCCCTGCAGCGCCTCGGGTGGTCGTACGCGGCGCTGGAGTACCCATTGGCCCCAGGTGCCGATCTGGGGCAGATGGCGACTGCTTGTGGTGTCGCGCTGGCCGCTGTGTGTGCCCACCCGGGTTTGCAGCCCTCGATGATCGTGCTTGCCGGCCACTCGGCTGGTGCGCACTTGGCGGCGATGGTGGCGCTCGCCCGAGAGGCGCCGGTGCCGATCGACCGTCTGGTGCTGGTCAGCGGTGTGTACGACCTGCGGCCGCTGGTGCACACGAGCGTCAACGAGCCACTCGGCATGGATGACGGTTCCGCTGCTGCCGTCAGCCCGGCGTTGTTGCCACGAACTGGTGCGGTCGGTGAGGTTGTGGTGGCTTGGGCCGCCGACGACACCGAAGCGTTCGCCGAGCAGAGCCGGGCCTATGCGGCGGGCCTGCGAGCGGCCGCGCTGTGCTGCCCTGGCCGCCACCACTTCGACATCGTCGACGACCTGGCCGACCCGAGCACACCGTTGGGTGCGGCGACGCTCAGACCCTGAGTTCGTACCACTGCACCCCGGCAGCGGGCTGCGGACTCAGCTGCAGCTCGAGGTGCAGGGTGGCCCCGCTGGCGATGCCGTGCAGGGTGACCACACCGCTCGTGGCCCGTTCTGGGCGAACGTCGTCGACCACCAGCTGGCCGTGGAGATCGATGATGCGGGCGATGCCGGCGGCCCGGTGCGTGAACGACTCGTCGAGCGCCACGTTGTCGGCGAACAACGTGTTCGCGGTGTCGTCGTTCCAGTCGTTCAACAGGGACACCAGCTGGGCGGCGGCGGCGTTGAGCAGCGGTGCCGCCAGCGGAGCCGCCGTCGGCACCCGGCCGTGCCCGTGCAACACGTGCAGCATCTGCAGGGTGAGAGCCGACATCGGGGCGTACGTCGTGTTCGCCAGGGCGATCGCCCCGACCCTGCGGCCGGCGACCCAGCGCATGTTGCTGCCATAGCCCGGCAGCCCGCCGGAATGAGCGACCACGTGGCCAAGGACAGCGTCGTCACGCAGGTTGAGACCGAAGCCGTATCCGGTAGGGCTGTGGTGGCCGGCCAACTCAGCGATGCCGATGTAGGTCTGTGTTCGCTGCATCTCACGGCGAGACGCAGCCGACAACAGCGTGTCGTCGGCCTGCAAGAGATTCCCAGCATCGAGGAACATCGTCCAGGTCGCGAGGTCGGCGACGGTGCTCCACAATCCACCCATCGGTGCGATCTCACCGTCGCCCAACGGGGCAGGGAGGTCGGGGATGATCGACCCGTCCTGCACGCGGTGGGGGCGCGCCCAACGGTCGTGCGGTGGTTGCAGCCACGTGGTGTCGTGCATGCCCAGCGGCTGCAGGAAACGTTGGGTGACGTGTTCTTGCACACTCCGGCCGGTGACGCGCTGCACCACTCGGCCGATCATGGCGAACCCGAGGTTGCTGTATTCGAAGTGCTCGCCGGGGCGACACGCGAAGGTGGGGCCCGCGGCGTACAGCGTGTCGATCTCGTCAGCGGTGATATCGAGGTGTCGGTCGGCCCACGCATCGTCCGTGGCCAACCCGGAACTCATCGACAGCAGATGTCGCAACGTGATCGGGGCAGACCCGGCCGGTCCGCGCACCGTGGCCAGTTCGGTGGCGTGTCGGGCAACTGCATCGTCCAGGCAGAATGCTCCCTCGTCGCGCAGTGCCAGCACGGCAGCGGTCGTGAAACTCTTCGTCATCGACGCGATGCGGTACACCGTGTCGGCCGCATGGTGTTCGGTGAGCGCGCCGTCCTCGATCACACCCCACGCGATCGATGCGCACCGCTCGTCGCGGGCGGTGTTCGCAACGAGTTCGTGGATCACAGAGCCCCGAGGATGGCCGCAGTGAGCGCTTCGTAGGTGTGGGTGGCGGCGAACTGGGGGAACTGGGCGGTAATCGTGTCGGGCGCGTGGAACCAGAATCCAGCGTCGGCGGCGCCCAGCATCGCTGCGTCGTTGTACGAGTCGCCAGCTGCGACAACCCGATAGTTGAGCGAGCGGAAAGCCTCCACTGCGTGGCGCTTCTGGTCGGGCATGCGCAGCGCATAGTCGACGATGCGATCGTCGCGCACGATCAGCTGATGACAGAGGATGGCGGGCATCCCCAACTGGCGCATCAGCGGTGCGGCGAACTGTTCGAACGTGTCGCTGAGAATGATCACCTGGGTGCGGGCCCGCAGCTCGTCGAGGAACGCTCTGGCCCCTTGCATTGGTTCGAGGCCGGCGATGACATCGGTGATCGTGCTCATCGACAGCCCGTGTTGTTCGAGCAGTGCCAGACGTCCGCGCATCAGCACGTCGTAGTCGGGTTCGTCGCGTGTGGTGCGCCGCAGCGCTTCGACGCCGGTGCGCTCGGCCACGGCAATCCAGATCTCTGGCACCATCACGCCCTCGAGGTCGAGCGTCACGATGGTTTGCTGCGGGGCGAGTCTGGAGGTCACGGTCGCCTATTCTGCCGGATCATGCTCCAGAGCACCATGCAAGACGACTATCAGCTGACCATCAAACCGATCTTCCAGTACGGGCGCCAGGTGCACGCGAACCGCAAGATCATCACCTTCACGGGTGACGGCTACATCGAGAGCACCTTCGCTCAGGTAGCCGATCGAGCCGATCAGCTCGCTGCTGCGCTCACCCGCCTGGGTGTACAACAGGGTGACCGGGTGGGCACGTTCCTCTGGAACAACCAGACGCACTTGGAGGCCTATCTCTGCATCCCGACGATGGGCGCCGTGCTGCACACGCTGAACATCCGGCTGTTCCCCGAGCAGCTCGCGTTCGTCATCAACCATGCGAACGACACGGTGATCATTGTCGACGCATCGATTGCACCGCTGCTGGCCCGGGTTCGAGACCAGATCCCGAACGTGCGGCACATCATCGTGAAAGGTCCGGGCGACGCCTCCAGCCTCGGCGCTGGCTTGTTGGACTACGACGAGTTGCTCGCCGCCGAACAACCGGGGTTCGATTACCCCGAAGTGTCGGAGAAGTCTGGCGCGGCGATGTGTTACACGAGCGGCACCACCGGCAACCCGAAGGGTGTGATGTACAGCCACCGCAGTACGTACATGCACTCGCTGATCGTCACGTCCACCGCCAACATCGCGCTCAGCGAACGCGACCGCATGTTGGTCGTCGTGCCGATGTTCCACGCCAACGCGTGGGGTACGCCGTACGCGGCATGGATGGTGGGCGCTGAACTGGTGTTCCCGCAGCAGTACCTGCAGGCTGCCCCCATCTCGCGCATCATCACCGACATGCGCCCCACGATCACGGGCGCGGTGCCGACGGTGTTGAACGACCTGCTGCACAACGCGCCCGACACCGACATGTCGTCATTTCGTCTGGTGATGGCGGGTGGGTCGGCCGTGCCCCGCTCGCTGATCGACGCGTACCGCAACCACTGGAACCTGCCGATCGTGCAGGGCTGGGGTATGACCGAGACCAGCCCGGTGTGCGCCATTGGCCACCCCCCGGCCGAGATGCAGGGTCTCGAAGAAAACGACTGGCGGGTGAAGACCGGCCGGGTGTTGCCGGGTGTCGAGTTGCGCATCACCGACGACAGCGGTGTGGTGCAACCGTGGGACGGCGAGTCGCTCGGGGAGATGGAGGTGCGCGGTTCGTGGGTCACGGCCAGCTACTACGACCCTGACGGCAACTCGAACGACCCCGACAAGTTCCACGATGGGTGGTTGCGCACGGGCGATGTTGCCAGCGTGATGCCGAACGGATTCGTGATGATCAGCGACCGTGCCAAGGACGTGATCAAGTCCGGTGGCGAATGGGTCAGCTCGGTCGATCTGGAGAACACGATCATGGGACACCCGGCGGTGCTGGAAGCGGCGGTCATCGGGGTACCCGACGACCGCTGGGATGAGCGCCCGCTGGCCTGTGTGGTGCTGAAGCCGGGTGCCGAGGTGACCGCCGAAGAGCTGCGCGAGTGGCTCAGTGAGCGCACCGCCAAGTTCTGGTTGCCCGAGCGTTGGTCGTTCGTCAGTGAGGTGCCCAAGACCAGCGTCGGCAAGTTCGACAAGAAGGTGCTCCGGGCGCGGAACACCGCTGGGGAACTCGACGTCGAGACGATCGCCTGACGCGACCTGCCGTTCGGCACTGGCCCCGACCACCTTCTCGGGCGGGTAATGCGGGTATGGGAACCGTCACTCCGCTCACCTTGACTTCGTTCGGCGGCGTTGGCACGGTCACCGGAAGCCGTCATCTGCTGCAGTGCGGCACGTCGCGGGTCCTGTTGGACTGCGGCCTGTTCCAGGGTCTGCGCGAACTACGCGAACGCAACTGGCGGCCGTTCCCGATCGACCCGGCCTCGCTCGATGCGATTGTCATCACCCATGCGCATCTTGATCACTGCGGTTACCTGCCGCGGTTGGTGAAACAAGGTTTCGCAGGCCCGGTGTACGTCACCTACGACACCGGCAAGTTGATGTCGGTGGTGCTGCCAGACAGCGGGCGACTGTTGGAGGAAGAGGCGGGTTACGCGAACCGCAAGGGCTACTCGCGGCACCAGCCGGCGCTGCCGCTCTACACCGAGGACGACGCCTGGGCGGCGCTCGATCGCTTGCATCCGGTGGGGTTCGACGTGCCGTTCGGTGTAGCGCCCGATGTCGAGGCGACGTTCCAGCCGGCCGGGCATATTCTCGGCGCGGCGGTGACGCGCCTGCGCCTGGGCGACACGACGTTGGTGTGCAGCGGTGATCTCGGCCGCGACCAACACCCCTTCCTGCGGCCGCCGGTGCCGATTGGCGACGCCGACTGGGTGATGATCGAGTCGACGTACGGCGACCGACGTCACGACAGCGACGACTCGGTCAATCGTCTTGCCGACGTGATCAATCGCACCGTCGATCGTGATGGTGTGGTGGTCATCCCTGCGTTCGCCGTCGACCGCACTGAGGTGTTGCTGTTCCACCTGCGTCGGTTGCGCGCCGCCGGTCGCATTCCGTCGGTGCCTGTGTTCGTCGACAGTCCAATGGCGCTCGCCGCGCTCACGATCTATCGCGCGGCGCTCGCCGACGGGGCGGCTGATGTTCGACGCGAGTTCCAGGGGCGCGCCGACATTCTCGACCTGCCCGACCTCGAAGAGGTGCTCGACACCGAGGGGTCGAAGGCACTGAGCCGACGCCACGGTTCGGCGGTGATCATCGCCGGGGCCGGGATGGCTAGCGGTGGGCGAGTGGTCCACCACCTGGCCCGCTTCCTGCCCGAGGCGCGGAACACCGTGGCGCTCGTGGGCTTCCAGGCGGAAGGGACCCGCGGACGGCGCCTGCTCGAGGGGGCGACCAGCCTGAAGATCCACGGGCAGTACGTGCGTGTGCGCGCGGAGATCTGTGACCTGGCTGGGTTCTCTGTGCATGCTGACGCCGAGGAGCTCGTCGCGTGGCTGAAGACCGCCACGCGCGAGCCGAACGGGGTGTTCGTGGCGCATGGGGAACCCGCTGCCTCGCGGGCGCTGCACGACCGCATCGAACGTGAGCTGGACTGGACTGCAGTGGTGCCCGAGATGGGCGAACGCCTCAGCCTCGCGTGAGTGCTTCGCCCAAGCGGGTTTCCTCGCGGATGCGCAGCGCAGCGTTCGTGCGCTGGCGCTCGAGTACCTGATCGAGCCACTTCCCGGCCTGCGGAATGGAATGCTCGGCGAAGAAACTCTGCACATCGGCCACATCGGCAGGGGTGGTGAGCAGTCGTACTGAGTCGACCATGCGCACGATCGCGCTGTCGGGGAACTTCGCGTTCGCTTCGTCCCAGTGCTGGCGCACGCTCTGCCAGGCGCTGGTGCCGTGCCAGCGGTTGGCGATGCAGCGGTTCAACAGGAACGGTGCATTCTGAGTGCGCACCTCGCCGGAGAAACAGAGCGCGAGCGTACGTTCCATCTGTGCGCTGGTCGGGAACTCGGCGAGTGCGTACATGAAGCGCAGTTGTTCCTGCGGTGTGGCCGCCGTGCGGAACTGTTGTAGGTAGAAGTCGTACTCCTCATCGGTGCCGACCGAAGCGACGACGTTCGTGGCGGCGGCGATCAGTTCGGGGTCGGCGCCCTGGTTCATCAGGTCGCGGCAGCGTTGCTGGGCATCGGCGTCGTTCCCCAACACCGCCAGTGTGCTGGCGAGCATGCCCCGCAGTTTCGCCCGCAGATCAGATTCGCCGGCAACCGGCGACCATCCGAGCTCGGTCAGCGCCGGCCGCACCAGCGCCGCCACACGTTGCTGGAACGCTGCATATGCGTCGCCCGTGAGAATGCGTCCGACGCCACGCAGACCGATGGTCATTGCCTGCCACACCGCGTGTTCGCGCTCGCCGGAGAAGCCCTCGATAAACGTGAGGTACTCAGCCGCGGTAAGACGGCCGGCGATGACTTCGTTCCATGCGTCGTCGACCAAGTTGTAGCGATCGACGATCGTGAGCCGGTCGAGTGGCGTGGCGAGCAGGCGGGCGCGCAACGTGTCGTCGTAGGCGACACGGAAGAACCCGTGGCCACCGGCGTTGACGACAACCATGCTGTCGACGCTGGGCAGTTCCAGCCGTCCCTCGGGGCCGTCGAGCAACACCTTGTGCTCGATCCCGTCGACGAGTACGTGGACCGGTGTGACGAACACGGTGGTGTCATCGGTGTCGCCGAACGCGAAGCGCTGCTGCGTGAGCACGAGTTCATTGCCATCGAGACGAGCAGCGATACGCGGGTAGCCGGGTTGCCAGATCCAGCTGTCCATCAGCGCTCGCACCGGAACCGGCACAGTGAGCGACTCCTCGATGCGATCCCACAGGTCGCTGGTCTCGGTGTTGCCGTACTCATGGCTGGAGAGATAGTGGCTGACACCGCTTCGGAACTCGTCGGCACCGAGGTACTGCTCGAGCATGCGGAGCAGCGCGCCGCCCTTCTGGTAGGTGAGCACATCGAACATCGCGGCACAGTCGTCGGGTGCTTCCACCGGGAACTCCACCGGGCGGGTGTTCGCCAGCGAATCGACGTCGAACGCAACCGTGCGCTCGAGGCTGAACGCGTTCCAGCGCTGCCACTCGGGGCGGAAGTCGGCGGTGCAGGCAACCTGCATGAACGTGGCGAAGGCTTCGTTCAGCCAGATGCCGTTCCACCACTTCATGGTGACGAGGTCGCCGAACCACATATGTGCCAGTTCGTGGTTGACGACGTCGGCGATCGTCTCCAGTTCCATCTGCGTCGCAGTCGTGGGGTCGGCCAGCAGCAGGTTTTCGCGGAACGTGATGCAGCCCAGGTTCTCCATCGCTCCGGCGGCGAAGTCGGGAATCGCGATGAGATCGCACTTCTCGGTGGGGTACGCAATGCCGTAGTACTGCTGGAACCAGCCGAGCGCGAACACGCCGGACTCCAGACCGAAGTCGGCGAGATGACCCTTGCCGGGCAGATGCACCACACGCAGTTCGATCGGGTGCTCAGGGTCGTCGAGACGCGGCACCAACACCGGCGCAGTGGCCTCGAGCGGGCCGACGACGAACGCCACCAGGTAGGTGCTCATTGGCATCGTCGGTGCGAAGCGCACGGCGACCTTGCCCGACTCGGTGGCGGTGCGGTCGATCTCGGGGCCGTTGCTGATCGCCATCAACAACGGCTGCACGATGAGGGTCACGTCGAAGACCGCCTTGAAGTCGGGCTCGTCGAAACACGGGAAGGCGCGACGGCAGTCGGTGGACTGCATCTGGCTGGCGGCGATGACCTGCTGGTTGCCCTCGGCGTCAGTAAACGTGCTGCGGTACCACCCGCGGAGTTTGTCGTTCAGCGTGCCGGCGAAGGTGACTTCGATGCTGGTGGTACCCGCCGCGTGCGCAGTGTGGATGACGAGTCGCTCGGTGGCCGCTTCGAGGCTGAACTCGGCCGGCTCGCCGGCCACTTTCACGGCTTGGATGTCGAGTTCGATGGCGTTCAGCACGATCTGCTCGACGGCTTCGTTGACGTTGGCGTCGATGATCACGTGGCCAAGGAACGTGGCGGCAGCAAGGTCGGGTTCGAGCGCGACGGTGTAGCGGTGGGGGACAATACTGCGTGGCAGGCGGTACGGGTTCACGAACCCGATGGTAACGGCGCTCGCGGAACGGGTGTCACCGCTCCTCAGCGGATAGCGTGAATGCCCGTGTCAGCGGCCTCCACCCAGCCTCCGGTCTACGACGTCGTCGGCGTGGGCAACGCCCTCGTCGACGTCATCAGTCATGCCGACGACGGCTTCATCCACCAGTACGAACTGGTGAAGGGTTCGATGACGCTCATCGACACCGAGCGAGCGATCTACCTCTACAAGGCGCTCGGAAGCGCCGTCGAGATGAGCGGTGGATCGGCCGCCAACACCATGACCGGTGTCGCCAGTTTCGGTGGCCGTGCGGCGTACATCGGCAAGGTCAGCGACGACGAACTGGGCAACGTGTTCGGCCACGACCTTCGTGCGGTCGGGGTGCAGTTCCGACCGGGCGCGCCCGCCGACGACACACCTACCGGACGTTGCATCATCGTCGTCACACCCGACGCCGAACGGACGATGAACACCTACCTCGGTGTGTCGTCGCTGCTATGCCCGGCCGACATCGATCAGGCCACCGTTGCCGCCGGCAAGGTGCTGTACATGGAGGGCTACCTCTACGACCGCCCCGAGGCCAAGGAGGCGTTCCGTCTTGCTGCATCGGTCGCCCACGCCCACGGCCGTCAGGTGTCGCTGACGCTCAGCGACTCGTTCTGCGTGGATCGCCACCGAGACGACTTCCGCTCGCTGGTCACCGACGAGGTCGACATCCTGTTCGGCAACTCCGACGAACTGCTCTCGCTCTACCAGGTCGAGTCGCTCGACGAAGCGGTGGCGCGTGTGCAGCGCGATTGCCACCTGGCGGTCATCACCGTCGGCGCCAAGGGGTGCTACATCGTGTCGCGCAACGATGTGCTGACTGCACCGGCCGAGGACGTCGACCAGGTGCTCGACACCACCGGCGCCGGCGATCTGTTCGCCGCCGGCTTCTTGTACGGATACACCCGCGATCTGCCACTCGACGAGTGCGCGAAGCTGGGTGCGATCGCTGCGGCAGAGGTGATCTCACACGTCGGGCCGCGTCCCCTCGTCGAACTGCGGAGCCTGTTGTCATGAACGATGTGCGTGTGATCGCGGAGGCGTGGCTGGCCGCCGAACCCGATGGCGACATGCGCGAAGAACTTGGTGCGCTGCTGCACGGCTCGGAGCAGGAGTTGCGCGAACGCTTCACCGGTCGACTGCAGTTCGGCACGGCCGGTCTGCGCGCGGCGATCGGCGCCGGACCGCAGCGGATGAACCGACTCGTCGTGCAGCAGGCCGCTGCTGGTCTGGTCGACTACCTGCTCGACACGGTGCCTGGTGTGTCCGAGCGCGGCGTGATCATCGGCTATGACGCCCGCCGTAAGAGTGATGTGTTCGCCCTCGACACCGCCCGGGTGTGCGCCGCACGTGGCGTCAAAGCGTTGCTGTTCACGCACATCGTGCCCACGCCGGTGCTGGCCTGGAACATCACCGAGCTCGGCGCTGCCGCCGGTGTGATGGTGACCGCGTCGCACAATCCACCCGCCGACAACGGCTACAAGGTGTACCTCGGCACCGGCTCGCAGATCGTGCCGCCGGCCGACACCGATATCGCGTCGTGTATCGACCGGGTCGACCCGTGCGCGGTGGAACTGGCCGCCGAGGATTCGCCGCTCATCGTGTGGCTCGGTGATGCCGAGGTGCAGGCGTATCTCGCCTCGGTGCCCGCCGTGCGCCTGCGCCCCGATGTGCCCGGTGTACCGGTGGCCTACACCGCGATGCACGGCGTCGGCGGCGCCACGTTGCTCGCCGCGTTCGAGCGTGCCGGTCTGCCGGCGCCGTTCGTCGTCGCCGAGCAGCAGCAACCCGACGGCACGTTCCCCACGGTCTCGTTCCCGAATCCGGAAGAGCCTGGGGCGATGGATCTGCTGTTGGCCCGCGCTGCTGAGTCCGGCGCGCTGCTGGCCATCGCCAACGATCCCGACGCCGACCGTCTCGGGGCAGCGATTCCCACGCCCGCCACCTCAGAGCAGCCGGGCGGCTGGCGGCGTCTCGGCGGCGACGAGATCGGCTGGTTGCTCGCCGATCACATCCTCAGTCACACGGCTGGCGACGATCGTCTGGTGGTCACCACCCTGGTGTCGTCGTCGTTGCTCGGCTCGATGGCTGCCGCTCACGGCGTCACGTGCCTGGAGACGTTCACCGGGTTCAAGTGGATCGGCCACACGGTGCTCGAGCATCCCGAGTTGCGGTTCGTGTTCGGCTACGAGCAGGCGTTGGGCTATCTGGTGTGCGGCCAGCCGCTGGACAAGGACGGCATCAGCGCCGCAGTGCTGCTGGCCGAGGTGGCAGCACTCGCGGCTGCCGAGGGCGTCACGTTGCAGCAGCGACTCGACGCGATCGCGGCCACATATGGCACGCATGTGATGGCCGAGAAATCGGTGCGCATGCCCCCGGCCGACGGTGCCGCCGCAGTGGCGGTGTTGCGGGCGAACCCACCCAGCATCGTGGGTGACCGGTCGGTGCGGTCGGTGCAGTGGTTCGAAGAGGCCGGGCTGTTGCGGCTGGACATGGGCGACGACATGCGTCTGCAGATCCGACCCAGCGGCACCGAGCCGAAGGTGAAGCTCTACGGCGAAGGAGTCGGCTGTGAACCG